>JAKDMR010000287.1 GCA_030452275.1 Candidatus Nitrosocosmicus sp.
AAACGATCAGTCAACACATTCAACCTCATTTGTAAGTCATATCGTTTGATTTTTCTTCCTGTATTATCTTTAAAATAATTTAGAAATTGCGATATTCACGTATCTTTTCATAAAGGCTGTTTGGACATTACGCAAGAGATCTAATGAAATGTAGTTGTGGACGGAAAGACGTTGTTAGACTTAAAAGTGGTGAAACTACCGAACATTATTTTCAAAGAAGAATGCGTCCCAATTGTAGAAGAAAAGGTCAATGGAGAGTTTTAACTGAAGATGAAGTTAGATGGGATTGGTTTATATCCCCTAATCAAATAGAATTGATGACATAAAAAACTATAAGGAAGTAAATAGTACAATATCATTTAGCTCTTGGAAAAAGTAACATCATTAGAAGAACTAAAAGAGATTACAGAACAACATTTAAGGAAAGGATCAGATATTATGGAAATGGTTTTTAAAATTAGTGATTAGATGCAAAAAAATTTAACGAATGGTATAATAATCATCCAATTTGTAAGAGAATGGAGGAAATACGGGGTTTTGTCAGATATTCAAAAACAAATAGAGGAATACAAAAAACAATTCCATAATACCATTGATGAAAATATCAGAAAACAAATAATTGGTAATATTGCAGTTCATGGGAAGCAAGGAATAGATCATATAAATGAGTTAATAAGTGCAGATTCAATAATCAATGAGGAGATACGTCTTCATGGATTACAAACAATAAAGAAATTATAAGAATCTCAATAACACAGTTCTTTTTACTCCTTTTCTATAATTATCTTGCCCTTTTCTATTCTAGCAATTAATTGTTCACCAATTTGAAAAGGAAATGAACTGTCTCTTACAAATTCCGATGGTAAGTTAATACTATGTCTTGATTTATAGGAATAGATTTTCACTTTAACAATATTTACCATGACATACATACCTTGGTATATTAAATATAAAATACTTTCGTATGTAAAAACTTAAATGCCTACGTTGGTATATATCAAGGTATGAGCAACCAACAATTAACCACCACAGAGAAGAATCTGGGAAATTATTACAAAATAACGTCAAGAGAATTGATGATATTAACTATGAGATCAAATCCTCAAATGATAAAGATGTTTATTCGATTCTTTCTACTGCACTTGGTTGGGTTTGCTCATGTCCTGACCATATGTTTAGAGGTGTCAAGTGTAAACATGTCTATGCTGTCGAATTTAGTCTTGAGTTACGTAAGACCGTTGAAATTCAGAAAATAGAACCCATTAATATAAACGGTTGTAAATACTGCAAGTCTGAAAGCGTGGTAAAGTGTGGTTTAAGGAAAAATAAACACGGTGATTTACAGAAATTCCAGTGCAACGATTGTAACCGATGTTTTACTATCAATCTAGGCTTTGAGAGAATGAAACACAATCCACAGGGGATTACCACAGCAATACAACTATACGTTTCAGGAGAATTATTAAGGAATACTGCACATTCTCTCAAGTTGTTGGGAGTAGAGGTTAGTCATCAAACAATCTACAACAGGATAGAAAAATACACAAACCTAATGGAAAAATATCTTGAGAAGATAACTCCAAAGGTTTCTCAGGCTTGGAGAACCGATGAACTTTAAGGTAAAAGGGAACAAGAAATATCTCTATGCTTTGATGGATGATGAAACAAGATTCTTGATAGTCCAACAAGTGGCTGAGACAAAATATGATGCGGACATTAGACCGCTGTTTAAGAAAGGTAAAGAGATGATTGGAAAAAGACCAAATACTCTAATCAGTGACGGAGCACCAAACTTTCATGTTGCTTACAACAAGGAATTTTATACCAACACTAAACCAAGGACAAGACACATTGGACATATCAGATTTCAGGGTGACATAATAACAACAAGATGAAGAGAATTAACGGGGAAATTAGGGACAGAGAAAAAACCATGAGGGGATTAAAGAAGATGGACACTCCTATCTTGAAGGGATACCAAATCTATCATAACTATATAAGGGAACATGAAGCCTTGAAAGGACAAACACCTGCTGAGAAGTAAGGGATCAAAATTGAGGGAAATAATAAGTGGAAAACGTTGATTGAGAATGCAAGTAAGGAAATCTTTAAAGCTTAAGATGGCGATATATAAGATGTATACATTTGTTACTAGACAAGAGTGTTAAACTTTGTCCATTCTGTAAGGTTGAAATGATGAGACCAAGAAAAGGTGTTTGGGGAAATGAAGGTGAACCTGCTTACTAATTTACCTGTAGTAACTTCAGTGCAACCCTTGAAGATCATGACTGCAATTATTGTAAGAGTTTTAATGATTGGGAATGCCCCGATTGTGGTATATTCTTATTCTTTAGATCATAATCATTTGAGGAAGCTTACACTTTTATTGAAACTATCATTCCAATATTTTCCTAAGAATTTCTTGTTCTTGTTCTTACCATACTTGCTTTTCCAATTAAGAAATTCTTCATCACCAATATAACCTATTTCGGCATCAGTAGTTGCTAAAAAGTTCCAAACGTGTTTATCTTCAGGATTTGGTCTAACACCTATTATTAAAATTTTTGATGCATTCAATATCTGGTTTTGCCATATTTTTTTTATTTGATTAATTTTGGGGGGGATGTTACCTGAAGCGGTTTATCTCGCATGTATATACTCATAATTGGGGAAATGGAATCATTTGAATTACAAAAAGTTCTAATTTCTTCAACAGAACCGATTGATATACCTTCTACTTCTATTGCATCTCGTCCGCTTAATTTGTTATTTGCAAAAAATATGAAGGAAGGGGGTAAAAAATTACAAGAACCATGTACTTTAAGAAAATTTAGTTTATTTTCATTTATGTTAAAATATTCAATTGATGGTTAACCAATTTCCTTTGATGAATGTTCAAATAAAAGGTCATAGTTTAATGAACTAAATATAATATCATCCAGATGATTTTTAATTTTGTCCGAGAATCGTACATATAAGTTGGAATCATTAATTGGTTCAAATTTGGAAAAATAATCCGCCATGTCACGTATGAGCGGAGTCACTAGCCATTGAGTTATAGGAGACTCGAAAACCATTTCCATTCCAGATTCAAAATTGCTTTTAAAATGCGAATCAAATTCGACGTGTAGTATATCCCATGTATTTGGAAAATGATATTTTAGTTCATTAAACAATTTATTTCCTAACAGCGGTCTATAAGGTCTAACATATATAGATCCATAACTTGCTCCTGCCCCGAATAAAACGATATTAGTCGTGAAGTTAAAGTGATTACCACTAAAAATAAATATTTTTCTTTATCTGACGGTTTTTTACAGTTATATAAAGATGTTTGATATGACGTAGAGTTTACAGAACCTGACCGAGTTATACGGTTATACTTCAAAAACGAAACTAATAATCTGAATCTGAATAAATCAAAAACATAAAAAATGTTGGTTTTAGGTTTGCAGGTATGAAATTTTTCATTCGCACCTGCTTCACCTAATCATTATCAATCGTTTATGCTGTTGGAGCTACTGGTGTAGCTGTTTCTGTTGTTGTAGTCTCACTTTGAGGAGCTACTGGTGTAGCTGTTTCTGTTGTTGTAGTCTCACTTTGAGGAGCAATCATACGAGAGCTGTCAGAGCTTGAGCTGGTGCTGTCGTCATCACTGCTTGAGCTGGTGCTGTCGTCATCACTGCTTGAGCTGGTGCTGTCGTCATCACTG
>JAKDMR010000288.1 GCA_030452275.1 Candidatus Nitrosocosmicus sp.
AATGTATAAACTTTTTCATATCAAAATAAACTTATTAATTTTTTGAAACTAGTTTATAAAAATGATAATCAATGCGAGATATTTTCCTTACTTCTACCGAAGAATATTCGATATAATTTAAGAAATATTGGATGAGAAATACTGGTACGAAATTACTAGTCTTATCAAAATTGACTAAATGTTGATTCGCTAATTAAGTCCGATTTCAGACTTTCTTGTAATTCACGCGCATGTTGATCAAATTGAAATTCTTTTGTTTGCGCGGCAGCCGCGCAAAAATTAGTAAACTGGTTATTACAAGTTGTCAAGTCAATAATGACGATAAATCTATGAACCTGGTGAAACCAGTGAACGCTGTGAAGACTCTTGAAGAGAAGGTAAGTTATTTTTGCAATAACTTGTAGAGTTCAAAGTTCTCTTTCTTTAGATTTTCTAGACTGATAGGCGGATAACCTTTATCATATCCTAATTGTTCTTCAATTTTCCGGGGGTATTTCCATCTAACTTGGTTTAACTTATTACACTTATCCAACCATTCTGTTAATATAGAAATTACTTCATTTTCTTGTAATCTTTTGATGTTTATAAGATAAGGGATCAGAATATGCCATAAACAGTAATACCTATGATCTGAAATAGGAGTTTGCAATAATTTTTCAATCCAAGGTATGATCTTTTTGTTATCTTTGAAGCCTGGTCTTAAGTCTGTTTTCCTTAATTCCTCGAACTCAATCTTTAGTTGTATTAGAGGGTCTAAGAAAGGTAAAACGATTGAGTTTCCCATGGCTTCTACACCATCCCATTTCTGAATTATCTTAACCCTTTCATTATACTTTGAATTGATACTTTCTGGAATGCGTATTAAACACGAGTATATAGAAGGGTTGTGCAATGGGTCTCCTTTTCCGTTAGTAAAGTATTTCGCTGCAAAGCGGATAAACTCGGTAGTTAAATCGTTTCTTACAGATGAGATGAATTCCTTAAATTCATTAAAATCTTCTAAAGGTTGTTTTTCTCCGTCCTTAGTGACTATTTTGATTGGTTGATAAATATGATAACCACCACCAGTCCATAACACTGTAGGATTACCATTGATTTCTTGTTGTATTTTCTTCAATGTTTGTTTAAGAATGTAGTCTAGTTTTCTGATCGGATATTTACAAGTAGAACACAAGGCTAAATCTAGATCTATGAATACAAAACTTGGATACAAATTCTTTCTTTCTTTATCATGATGGAATGGATATCCATTGATTCTACAATCTTTAAAATCGCCGCGTTTAAAGTATTCCCTCATTTGATCTTGATCATCAACAAAAACCTGACCTTCTGTTTCATATGTCATAATGGATCTTGGGAATAGAAACTCTTGTCCGTCAAAATGAGATAGAATAAATTCTATATTATCAGTGATATCTGTGCGCGTCTCCGCATCAACCATATATCATCCTGTCCAAGAATACTTTCATAATATTATTTCCTAATAACATAGTCTTTAAGAAATTGTATTCTCTCCGTCTCTAGAGTCTTCACCACCTTCACCACCTTCACCGTCTTTACCTACTACAGATTCAATTCAGATCAATTTTATGGATAGTTATATTATGTTAATTTTTTTGCGCGGCTGCCGCGCAAAATTGAATACGAACAACAGGATAAGAATACATTAAGGAATAATTTTAAGATTGTCGGCGTGGTTGAAAAAAGAAAGAAAGAATATCATTATTTCAAAAGACTCGATTCAGTATTTTAGTAAGTAAATAATTGATTAGTTATGTATGTAGTATGAAAGTCCAACTTTATTTGGCCTTGGTATATTCTTCGTCTGATCGAATGTTATTATCAAATGATTTTTGTTCGTATTACAACTATTACATTCAAGAATTACTTTCTATTATTGTTACTTTATTTCGTGTAGTTATTGTTGTTACTTTATCAACTATATGTAATCGATAATTTAATGGAGTTTTCCTATACATGACGATCATTGTAAACTCGCGTTTACTACATCAACTTCATTCTCTATCATCTACTCCTTTTCATTATTATCCTAGATAAAGAATTGCATCCGATACTAAATTTCGTATTATCTGTTCTGGATCTAAATCAGTATTGATTCTAACAGTAAATTAACCTCAAATATACACACAGAGTCTTTTAATGAATTCAAATAAAGAAATCATTGGTTGTTGTTGAACTTCACATCTTACAAAGACTTCTTCTATACCTTGGTGGTTCTTCTTTTTTTGAATATATCGAGAATTCGAATCCCCATCTATCAATAACGGTTAGAACATTTGGAACATCATATACATATATACTTGATAATTTTCTAATATTGGTAGCTGCGTATATCTTCATGTTCCAAATGTTCCAAATGTTCCAATAGATTAAACCATGTGTATCAAAGTTTTACGTGATTTTAGAATCTAAGAACTTCACAAAATAGTCAATCCTACCTTCTAATACCCTCATTTTCTTACCTCCGAAATTTTTAAACGTATATTTGAATTGTAATAGCGTGCCGATGTCCTTTAATGAAGTTATATTTTCTATATTATTATTTCGTAATTCTTTCATTAGGTCTATCGTTATTATCATATTGTCTTTGTCAACTTGATGTAAAAATGAAATTAGACTGCTTCTTAAACAATATTGAACCTTATGACTAATGGGTGTGAGGTTAATAGATCTCTCTTTTTCGGAAGAATCTATATTAAAGTAACGCGAGTATAACTCATTAACTTTGTTTATCAAAAAAGCCCTTAATCCAAAGTGAGTAAGTTCATTACTTTCGTCTATAGCATCTCTTTGTTCTTCAAAATTGTAAATCCATTTAGGTATTTCCATATCAGCAAATTTGTAAAATTCCACTAATAGATCAATTGATAAGTCTTTCCAGAACTTCTCAGTCAACATCTTTGGATTTTCTATTACTTTTTTCGAAACAAAATCTCCCAAAACTCTAAGATACTTTTTGTTTTCCTCAAAGTCTTCCTTAAATTGTTGCTGTTCTGATTCTTCTTTTTTCTCTTCTTTGGGAAAGTGTATTGATACTAATCTACGATTGAATCCGGAATCGCTCAAGGGTTGATAGTTAGAAGTAAATATCATTGGACATAAAGCGGGGGTTTCTTGGTAACTAGCGAAAGAGTTGCTATTGTTGTCTACATATTTGCCTCTTACAGTAATACTTTCTACAGAATGCTTGATCAATTCTATGATAGGAGTATATTTTCCATATGCATTGGTAAGTAGAGCTCCCACTTCATTTATCAATTTAGGATAAGTATCTTTACTTGCAATATTTCCGAACCTTGCCACCGAATCTATATGGTTAAATCCCAATACATTGTTCTTATTATTGAGATTCCAAATATTTAATACTATATAGCCTAATGTAGTTTTACCTGTCTGTCCCAGGCCATAAAGTTGAAGCCAAGGAAACCATTCATCCGAATTAAACTTTATTGAAAAACTAAACGGCGATAAAATACCCCATTTAATAACAGTAGGAAAGATGTTTTTGTTTTTCCAACCTGATTCTACAAGACGATTTAGATATTCACAGCATCTTTTTACATCTGTTTTATCTATATTGTCGCTTTGTGTTATATCTTTCTTAATAATTCCCTCCTTTAGCAAATAATATCCTTGAGTTGTCACATCTTTCTTTAATTCTATTAAATTCCTTTCTTTAAATGCACT
>JAKDMR010000289.1 GCA_030452275.1 Candidatus Nitrosocosmicus sp.
TTTATTTATTTAACGATAAATTAGAGAAACTGTTATTAAATTTCTAAGCTAATTTATTTTGGATTATACAAATGAACGATTTATCAAAACTTAATCAAAATAAACGAAGTATGAGAATTCTGTGAATTAATTTGGATTGCCGTTTATCTTAAATACCATAAATAGATTATACCTGAAAATCCACCTTTATCAATTGTAATTTAATCAGATAAGTCTATATTATCATAGATTATTGAAATTACGTTCAATAGGTATCGGCTTTCCTTCATTCGTCGAAACTTTTTTTAATACTCCTTTCAACTTTATGAGACTATTTGTAATTGACTTGATTTTTATTATAAATGGAAATCCAATTGAAGTAGGACTTGGCCTGCCAACGACTACGATATTCAAAATCAAATCCTCATTCAATTGAAAATTTTCAAATCTACTTTCAGGCAAAGATATTCCTTCCACGCGGGTTTCTATATCTGAAAGGGGATTGTCTAATACTATAGTATATTGAGATTGAGGTTCCATATAGTACATTGCTTCTATGGAAATGTTTATCCATCCTCCTCCCTCGCTGACTTTTGCAACTAAATTGTTAAATGTTTCATTTGGTCTGAAAGTCGAGTCACCTTTTATGATATCAATAATTTGCCGTGTAGCTACGTCTAAGCCTTCTTGAAAATAATTAATATATTTAACTTGTAAGAGAATTGCAGGAGGTTCACAATCTTCCAACAATACAGGAATGAACTCCACCTTCTCCTTCATCCTTTTCATCAATGCATTTTGCCATTCGAATTTTACCATTTCACTCGCTAAACTATTCTTGCTAATGAAATAGAAAAAGAATTTACATTGCTCCAATGCCAAATTCATCTTGTCAATTATTCCATCACCAGGCCTTATGGACCAACTATCATAAAACACTTTGTCCTCTCCAAAAGTATTCTTCAAAGTAATAGCAATTGGTTCAATCTTAGGTTTATCTGAATGATTATGGCTGATGAAAATCATTCCCCCTATTACCTAGACCTGATTTATAAGAATACTCTTCCAGATAATAAGTATTCGAGATATTTTCTTTTTACACTAAATCCTACAATATCTTCCCAGGAAACTCGCAAAGTATATCTATTGTGTCAACAGTTTGAAATTTATCTAATTTCTGTACCGATGACGATATTAATCCTAAACAATATGCTTTTTAATGAATTTTAATAAGACAAATCATGACACTTCTCTCAAAATCAGAGATACAATTCCTTAAGGGTCAAAAGCAAGTATCAAAGTCGTATCAAAGAAAACTGAAGTGCGTAATTAAAAGGAAAATGGAGGTATTAAAATACGAATTGCCTTTGATTTCTAAGATTCTCGATATCGATGAGGTATTCAGAGAAGTTATCAAAATATCTAGACGACAATCTACTAGTGAATCAGACAATAATCAATTCGTCAGTGCTACTGATTTTAGTAATTTTTATCCCTTAGAAAGTAAAGTAGCTACTGATTTTAGTAATCTATCTTATTATCCATCCTATAATCCACAGGTATTAGGAAATAGAATTAAAGAAGCAAAATCAATGGGCAAAATCGGCAATTTATACCAAGGAGTTTCATCTCTACGTGGATATCATGAGACCTTTCCAAAGTATTATATTAATAACCCCTCAAGATTAATAAAAACCGCAGTACGCTCCGGTGGTGTAGAGGCTGCTGCGCCTAACAAACACAGCAACCACACAGTCCGGCTAAGCATTTCGCCCTCTCAAGGCGACGATCCCGGGTTCAAATCCCGGCCGGAGCATTTGTGATGTTGTTTTTACAAACAAGAAGGTCACAAATGAGAATAATTTATCAAAGTCTACCATAGATGATGAAAATTGTAGAACTAGTACTAATCAATACCTGAAGGATACGGATAATGAAAGAGTGACGTACCAAAAACAGTAAGATCATCAATAGATGAACAATTTTGGAATGATTTTAAAACTTATCTAGTCAATGAAAAGCATAATCAATCCAGTGCTAGAGATAAGTTTAGCTATGCTAAGCGATTTTATCATGTATTGGAGAAGAAAGATGCATTTACACTGACTACCTTGATTCTGGACGTAAAATCCCACGCCATGAAAGCTTTAGCAGCTTTATCAAAATTCATGGGAATGTACGATAGTTGGCTCACTTTAATCAAAAGGTACAATTTCAAGTGGTCAAATTTAAATTGGTCGTTTGCTCCCTTCAAGTCAATATTTGATGAAAACGGTAATGACCTAAAGTCAATGATAGATTGGATTATGGAAGTATCTGCAGTTTTACCTCTTGAATACAAAAATATCCTATTATTCAATACTCTTACCGGTCTACGGCCGGATGAAGCCCAGAAAGCAATTTGGCTGATAAAAATCAGGGAGAATCAATATGTAGACTAAAAAAGAGGAATTCTTAAGTACTATCAATTTCGTTCAAATTTTCTAAGACCAATAAAGAACGCATATGTTAGTATCATCAATAATCAGATTTTAGAAATTGCAAAGGCCGCTCCAAACAAGGAGCGCTATTTGACAGGATTAAGAAAAAGAGTCATCAAAAACGGTTTTAGAATGAATATGTATTATTGTCGCAAAGCCTTTGCTACCTACTTAAGAAAAAGGAATAGAATCCGAAATCATTGATTTATTGCAAGGAAGTATAGGTAGTTCTGTATTTGTTAATCATTACTATAAACCCGACTTAAACGAAATTATAAAAAAAGTATAAGGCCTGTGTCAATTAAGTTCATGATAAGTATATTAGAAAATAAGTTCCAGTTAGTTCCCCTATTATGATTTAATTCGAGATGAGTTTCCAAAAAAGGAATTGGGCGTTAATACGGAAGTATTCATGTGGTCTATATATCTTGTTTAGATTTGGCAAGCAAGGAATATTATACATCTATAATGCTAGTTTACTTCGATATGAGCGCCTTCAGTTCCCATTATAAAATTACACGTGGCAAAATTGTCGCCCGGACCCGTTGTAGATGTTGCACAAACATCGTGTATGTTCCTTACGTTGATTAAGTCAGGTCTGTAATAATCACCTCTTGGGTCACCATACTGTGTGACAATACTAATCTCATGACCCACTGGTAACCGATTAAAAAAGCTTAATGGATCACTGCTATCCTCAGAAGGGGAATAAAGTGACACTTGCTCGCCTGTAGTCAAATCGGTTATTACTATATCGCCATTAGGTGAAGGACATGGTGGGATAAGTATATTGCAATTATTAGCTCTTAAAATACTGCTTGATTCCAAAACTGCATTATCCTCATTTGGTAGGATAGGATTATTTATTCCCTCTAAATTACACGAATCTTCAACTCCTTCAATTCCATCAGAATTATCTTGATCTTGACATAGTAAATTATTTCCTGATAAAATACTGCTATCACCAGAAACAACCTGACCATCTTGGTTGGATGATTGTATTTGTCTTATTTTTTGTTCCGCATCGTCACCACTTCCACTCTGTGAAAGAGCACTATTTTGAGCCTTTACGGTCAAGGGTGAATTAATGGAAACTAATCCAATTGATTAAGTCAATATAATGAAAAAAGTAGTTAAACTTGATCTTTTGATTGTCAATAACCAATACTAACTATTTGTAAGTATAACAGATATTAGATCTCTTGTATACATGTAAAAATCTATTTTCGTAATCTATTGTTATCCA
>JAKDMR010000290.1 GCA_030452275.1 Candidatus Nitrosocosmicus sp.
TGTAAAAGATAATATGAGATATATTAATTATATGATAGCAATATCAATCACAATTTCAGAACAAATAATAAGCAAGATCGATAAAAAACGTGGCGATGTTTCAAGAAGTAGGTTTGTTTCAAAACTTCTAGATAGGGCTCTAAGTGAAAGGAGCTAATGCAATTTGAATAATCTAAAGGATATCACAATCAATAAATGTTTAGAATGCAACGATCAGTGTCCCAAAATATGGATAAATGCTCTAATTAATCATAAAATAATATGTTCATGTAATTGTCATTATTCTGCCCAGGATACTAATAATGTTGACAACATGGAATGCAAGGAACAATAAGGAGATTTACTTTGACTTCTATTGAGAAATTTCTCGTTAATTGGGAAAAAGGAATAAAGGAAGAATTTCGCGTTACTCCTGAGGATATTCACAAATACTATTCTAAAAAAGAATATGAAGACTCTGTTATATTACCCCTTATTCGCAAGTTAGGAATTGCTGAAAACGATTCAGAATTATCAGAATCGACAAAGTATCCTGGTGACTATTAATATGGCTGATTTTGCTGTTGATATTGACTTTTGGGTCTTTGAAATAGGAGTTAATGCCATCCCGGCAGATACTCGTAACAAGAGAACATATGAAGAATGGTCCCAGTGGCAAGATCAACCCGTCGCAGGTGAGACCTTCGAAGAATGGAAAAGACAACGTAAATTTGAGAAAGGCTGTGCGGTTATAACAGGAAAGATATGGCGTGGAAAATATAAAGGAAAATATCTATGTGCTATAGATCTGGATAATAAGGAGGGAATCAAAGAACTCCTCAGTCATTTTGGTGATGGCTATACTATAGAAATGCTTGCAGAAAAGACGATCGTGGAATGGCATCCGGATAACCCAAACAAGATCCATGTTTATTATATAGTGGAAAAACCCTTATCCAAGAAATCTGGAATTGGTATTTTCTTTGACAATAATACAAACAAAGAAGATATTCCTGCTATCGAAGTAAAATCAGAAGGTAAACACGGTATCATGTATTGTTCTTCATCTCCACATAAGGATGGATATAATTATGAGATCATTGGCACTAGAGTCCCAGCGGTATTAAATGCAGAGCAGTCAATAGAATTAGAATACAGAATCAATCGAATATATGCAAAATATACTTCAAAACCAGAAAGTGAAAATCTTAAAGTTTCCATAGAAAATTTATTCAAACCTGATTTTGAGATTTACAAGGACCATAACAGAAGTGAAACACTAATGAGAATTATGGAATCCCTGATTCAAAGACTCAAGGGCATTTACACAGAAGAAAAAATTAAAGAATTATCCCAAGAGTGGAATCAGAAACATTGTAAACCTCCGCTGGATACGGATAAATTTGAATACCAATGGAAATGTGCTAAGGGATTTTTAGGGGACAAAAAAGAAGACATCATACCCTCAAACAGAGACAATGATGATAAGGATGAAAAAAGACAAAGTCAAAAGCAGAATTCATTGCATACAAGTATACATTAGATAATCAGGTTTACGAATCTGTTCTAATTGGAGGTATACCATTTTTTATATCAATTTGTAACGGAGAGATACAACTAGTAGATAAAATTGAGCAAAATACTCGAATACTGAGACCACCATACTTTGAGGAGTATTCCTATACTCCTCTTTCCTTTGAAAATAAAGAAGAGATTGATAGATATATTCAAATGATTAAAGATCAGGATTTAGATGTAAATTCACTTTATCTAAAAATCAGAGAATATGTTTCAAAGTTTATAGTGCATCATGGTTTTGTAATCGACTATATTTCAGCACTAGTCTTATTCTCATACTTTCAGGATAAATTTGCTACAGTTCCTTATACCATGTTTGTTGGGGATAATGAAAGTGGTAAAAGTAGTATTGGTGATGTATTTGAAGTACTAGCCTATAGAAACGTAAACATGACTGACCCAACTACTGCTAATTTATTTCGTATATTTGGAACAATAGAAGCTGGTCAATGTACTCTTGTATTAGACGAAGCGGAAAAAATAGATGAAGATAAAGACATAATGAGCATTTTAAAAACAGGTTATCAGTATGGTAAAAAAGTTCAAAGAATTAACCAATTTGGAAAGCAGGAACATTTTCATACATATGGATTAAAAATAATGCTGGCAGAAAGAACACCTATTATATCAAAGGCAAAAGGGGTTTTGGATAGGACATTCGTTATTTCTAACTTTAAAGGTAAACCAGAACTAGATATAAAAGACATTAAAAATCCACGGAACAAGGTCAGTAAGGAAATAGCCATAGACCTGAATTTTTTAAGAAAATCGATATTAATTTACAGGCTGATCCATTTCAACGAAGAGAATATTGAGATAAATACTCAATTGGAGGGAAGAGATAAGGAATTATGTAACCCACTGCTCAAACTATTCTTCAAAACTAACTTTCAAGAAAGACTAGAATTTGCGTTAGAGACATTGCTAAATGAAAAAAAGAATAGAAAAGCAAACACGTTAGAAAGAGAGATTCTTGAAGTCATGGTAGATCTATTTACAAATCATCACGATGGAAAAATTCCTTTTGTAAATATATGGAGCAGTTTAGCAGAAAAAATTGGAGGTAATTTCAACGACTATAAACCACAAGAAATGGAGACAGATGGATATGGAACGATCTATAAGAACACATTATCCAAGACCCTTAGAGATAGATTTGGAGCTAGCGATCCAGTAATCAGGAATTCCAAAGCAAGATCCTTGCAGTTTAGCATTAAAGGTGTTAGACAGAATTTGGAGGACTATCGTAAAGATCAAATTCTGCATATAGTATGTCACCCAATAAATAGTGACTCCAGTGACAGCAATGACAGGAGTGACAGCTCTAGGAAAGACCCATTTGAAAGTTTTTTTAAAACATCTTCTTTAGTCCAGGACAAAGTAGACAGTAGTTTGAATCATGGTGATATTAAAACAGAGTATAATATCTCTAACAAGGAGATATATGACAAAGTAAACAATCCTACTGATAAAGTTATTGGAGATATATCTCAAGTATCTTCTAAAGAACTTCCTGGAGCAGTCATTGCTGTCACTCCTGTCACAAACAATTTTCAAGAGGTAATTGATCTAGACAATTTTAATCGTGAGGAACTTAATAATTTCTGCAATACTATATATATCGAAAGTGGAAAGGAGGTGACACCTGGGCTTGTCATAATTGCAAATTAACAGGAGATAAATGGTATATGCAAAAACATATCTGCAATATAAATAAAAAATAAGATTCAGTCATTTTTTCAGGATCACAAATAATGTAAGTTTTTTAGATAATAATATAATCAGTTTACTAGGATTCCTAAAAATAGTGAGGACCAAACGAAGAAAAACCATAGGAAATATGTTAAGATTCTGGTAAAACGCGGTAAATCATTACATGAAGAAGAAGAAGAAGTAAATATGAGGATGAGGTCGTAACCGGAACAAAACATTCCAATAACAGAAAAAAACATTCTCCTAACAGAAGATGGGTGGTAGAAAGAACCAATTCATGGTATAACAGGTTTAGAAAATTAATTACCAGGTACGAAAAGAAGGTTGAGATCTATCTTGGGTTGGTACAGTTCTCCTATTGTATAATCATTTATAGAAAGATAATTTTGGGATAGAC
>JAKDMR010000020.1 GCA_030452275.1 Candidatus Nitrosocosmicus sp.
TTCATCTAACACAATAAAAAGCAAGATACTTCAAGCAGCCATGGAGATTGATGAGAACTATAGAGAATATTTTCAAAATGCTAAGGAATTCAATAAATCTGTAGAAAAAGACTATGAAATCATAAAAGCCCTCAGATGAATTAACCAATGTCAAAGGACGCAAAAGGTGAAAATATTCTAGTTTTTGGGGCTCATCCTGATGATTTGGAAATTGGTATGGGAGGAACAGTAGCCAAGTTATCTAGACTTGGGTACAGGGTGAAATTAGTAATTGCCACTTTACCTAATTTTACTCAGAGTGATAAAAAAGACGAGAGAAGAATGGAGGCAGTCAGGTCATCAAAGGTAATGGGATGTCCGGAACCCGATTTCCTAGATCTTCCTCCCGAAGAGATGACTCATAGCAGGAAACTAATCGGAATAATGGACAAGTATATGGTTGATTATAAACCGGCAGCTGTTTTTACTCAATGGATAGGAGATTCACATCAAGACCATCAAGCACTTACCAAATCTGTCATTTCAGGGAGCAGAGATACTACCGACTTGTATATGTATGAAACAACCATCCCAGGAGGGATCACAGAGCAAGCATTTAGGCCCCAGTTATTCGTAGATATATCTGACTATATGGAACCAAAAAAATCAGCTCTAGAGTGTTTTGAATCTCAACAACTAAGATGCGGTCCGATTTGGATCGATGCAATAGAGGGTAGAGCTGCATTCAGAGGATACCAACTGAATTGCAAGTATGCCGAGGCCTTTGAAGTAATCCGAATTTCAAAGTGGTAAGTCTTACTACTTTATAGCGATGCTGTTAGAAATAGTCTACGATTGAAGAGTTTAATGTTTTGACAGATCCTTTTTGGATCATGGTTCTATCATATTTTTCCTTATCAATATAAGTTTCGTTCCAATATCTGAAACAAACAAGTGATTTATGATCTTGAGGTTTTACGTCTTCATTAAATAGAACGTTCCTAACCATAATATCAGGTTCGTTCACGCCAGCCACTGTTCTCATAGGTCCAGAGGCTGAAAACCTAGGGTTTATTTCTATGATTTTAACTTGATTGTTATCCACATCTATTCGGGATTGGATATTGAGTGGTCCAAAAGTTTTTAATTTCTTGGCTATTTGGTTGCAAACTTTCGTAACTTTGGGATACTTGCCTATAAAAGCCTTGTAGGTTTGACCGTGTTTTAGTATTTTCTTAAGCGTTATCGTTGACATGATCTGATTCTTGTCCTTGCCCAGAGTCAATCCAGTGGTATACTCGTTAGAATCACCTTGAAGATATTTTTGGATCATTGGTTTCCAGCCTATTTGGGTTATTGCTTTGGTGGCAAATTCTAACTCATCAATCGAGTTGACGACCTGAAATAGCTTCGACCCAAACCCCTCTCGCGGTTTTACGACTACTGGAAACTTATGATCCTTTAAAAAGTCATCTATTTCGTTATACAAACAAGTTGGTATAGAATTCAAATCATTTTCTTCTAAAAATTCGTTTGTCTTGTATTTATCCCGGCACATTTCTACTACATGTGGCTGGCTTGTTATGATGACTGCACCGGTTTTATCCTCGATGTATTCCTTATTTTTACATAATATGGGCAGTTCTACATCTGAGCCTATAAATAGAACTTGAATCGTGTTTCTATTACATAAATCTACAACTGACTTTAGGTACTCTTTAGATGTTGGCTTTGGAATAAGAGAGAATTTGTGAGCTCTGTATAAGCCCGCCGCCTCATAACTGATATCAGTTGCTAAGATGTTGTATTCATACCTTCTAATCTTTGCATATTTATTATGGAATTTCAATGATTTGATTATGCCTTGTGCTACTATCCCACCGGCTGAGGTAACGACAACATTGATGCTTTTCATTGAACTGAAAATATCAAATGATTCCTCAATTTAGAAGCAGTGGCTTTGTCAAATCATTATTATCAACTAATTTGTTAGACCATTCCTGCTCGATATGTTCGATCCCAAGATTGACAGCATAGTCTATTATACAAGGTCTTAATTTCAGTGCATTTTTTGATTTTTGGACGTTCTTTATGATATCCTTAATCTTTCTTTGTTCTTGTTTATAGTAAAATAAATTGTTTAGCAAACTTCCTAATTGATCTTTATTCCCAAATATTTCATTTCTCCTTGATATCAGTGGGTCAATTTTTTTCCTCAATTCATTATTCTTCTGATTGATTTCAATAAGGAATTCGGATATATCGGATATTTCATTTTCCTTTAAATATCTTGATGCTTCTCTTTGAGCAAATCCGGTATAAACATCGTTCCCTGCCCAAAGCATCATAGCAGGCAATTTAACCTGCAATTCATCGAATACTCTCTTTCCTACTATCGTATATCCTAAACTCCCACCAGTACCAGAAATGTATCCAGAAATTGCTAATTCTCTTGATAGCAGAAGTAAGATTGGGATTGCGCGTGGTGAAACCATATCAATCTTGTTGTCTGGTATTGATACCTTTCCATTCATCCCAATTGATAATGATAAATTTTTTTTGCAAGATATGCATTTACCGATTAATACAATTTCCCCATTACCCTTCCTGCTTATTTTCGAAGATGCCTTGCTGCCACAATCACAGTGTAACCACAAAGGAGAATGCTTATTTAAGTTTGCACTGACTCCGGTAAATATTCCTTGTTCTTTAAAGTAAGTTTCTGATTTTTCCAAGGAATTTAGATAAATTTCATTTTCAGATAATAGGAAATTGTATCCCCTCTGAAATACTCGAGACAGATCCGACAAATTTACAAATAAAGTTTTATAATTCCAAATATTGTTGGCAATCTTTGACATGATAATTGAATTGAATTCAGAATAATTATCAGATAATAAAAATGCCTCTTCTACTATATTCCAGAACTTTTGGAATCTGTCATACAAGGCCTTAACTTCAGACTTTGATAAATTCTTATTATTTTTTATCCAATTATATATTTGATTTTCCCAGTAATTTATCAAGGAGCGTGTCGGTGGGCCAGTCCTGCTAGAGATCTTCCATCTTTTTGAATCATTGATTGGATATCTCAAATCAAGTACACCGGAGGAATTTCTAATACTAGGTAATTTTGCTACATGCATCCATTTATCATCCATAAAATCATGATCAACGATTAAAAATACTGGTACGATAGTGTAGCTTTTCTTTTTATAGTGATTCGCTAGTGATTCTAATAAAACTATTTTTTTAAAAACTCCACTAAAGGCAAATAAATTAGGTTGATGAATGCCAACTATAATTTTCATTCTTTCATCCGATAACGTATCAATTTGGTTTGTTATTTTTTCATTAAGAGTTCGTGCCTTTGCATGAAAATTTGTAATAACCTTTTTTAGAAGTTCACGATTTGATCTAATAAATTCATCTGTCTCGGGTAAAGGACTCTTGACCAAAATATCGACTGCCTCATCGAAATTTGACGGGATTGATTGTACAAACCTGCTAATATCTGAATCTGAGGAATTCAGATATCTGGAGAATATTGCACTTAGTTTACTATCACCGTCAATAGTGGCTACCGTATTACTTCCCAAACCTTTTAATCATTAATATCTATTTAAGTTTCTTTTTAACTATATCTTATTTCTCTTCTATAAGAATTATCAAATCCTTTATTCTATTGAAATTCCCTATATCATTAATAGTGTGTGCGTCGCTGCCAAGATGGAATTCTACACCATATTCTTTAAAAATTTTCAAAAATTCCTTGGGTGGGCGGATATATTTTGAATTAATTTCTATTTTTTTCCCGTTAGCATACAGCAGCTCGGCTATATTTCTTATTTCACTATCATTTAATTTAAAATCAATCTCGGGTGCAAGATGCCCGATAACATCAACATTCGGATTCTTGATTGCCTTAACTAATCCCTCGTACCACTTTTCTTTGTTGTATTTTGTGTGAAAACTAGCAATGATAAAGTACTCATTGCTCAAGAACTCCTCTGGACAATCAATTTCCCCGTCTACTAATATCTTGGCTTCAAATCCTTTGAGGACCTTGATTTTAGTTCTAGGAATATAGTAGTCTAATTCATCAATATATTTTTTCGTCCATTCAGAATTTTTTCTTACGTGCTCTGTAATAGCGATTCTTTCTAAGGATAGAGATTCTGATTTATTTATAATGTTTGGTATTGTTAAATCCTTTGAAGAATGGTCATTATAGTTACAATGAATGTGCAAATCTTCTTTCTTATTTAGCATCATAATTTTATATGAAAAAGTTATTCGAATATGTTTTATAATTTTTCTTAATTATAACATTCAAAAATATTTATATCATTAACAAATTTAACAGTATTAAAAACGGATGCCGATTGCGTAGAAAAATATCCACAGTATTGATTCCCGGTGCCTCTGCACCTGCTGGAATTAATACAATAAAATCGTTGAGATTGTCAGATTTTAGGGGCAAGATATTATCTACGGATTCTAATAGTTTATCTGCAGGTTTTTATTTATCTGACTACTATGAGGTGATACCAGAAGCTGAGGCAGATGATTACTTGGAAGTACTGCTTAACATAATCGATAAATATAATATAGAAATCTTAATGCCTTCATCAGGTTACGATATTTTTCCGTTTAGCGAATTTAAATCTAAATTGAAAAAACACGGTGTAATTCCAGTTGTAAGTGACAGGAAAATTTTGGAAATTTGTAGAGACAAGATATTTACATTTAATCACTTGAACAAATTTTTCAAGCTCCCTTTTACAACCTTAAATCCAGCTGAAATTGATACTTATCCGTTTATTGCAAAACCCCGTTTTGGGAAAGGTAGCAGGGATGTAGTTCAAGTAAATGATGAGCAAGAAAAGAAATACATTTGCTCGAAGTTTCCCAATATGATCTACCAAGAGTTTTTGCCTGGAGATGAATATACCATCGATGTTATGAGTGATCTAGAGGGCAACCCAATAGTATCGGTTCCGCGTGTTAGATTACAAACAAAAAGTGGTATTTCTACTAAGGGGAAGATTATTCTTGATAAGGAATTAATTGAAGAATCCATGAAGATAGTGAAAAAACTTAAAATAATTGGACCTTCTTGCATTCAAATGAAAAAGGACCAGTTGGACCAATTTAAATTGGTAGAAATTAATCCTCGGCTTGGTGGCGGCACAATTTTTACAACATTGGCGGGCGCCAACTTCCCTAAAATGGTCGTGGATTTGGTCGAGGGTAGAAAAATAGACCCGCCAAAGGTATCTGAAATAACTGTATTAAGATACTTTGAAGAAATTGTCTTGGATGAGCGAAATAAGATTAACTACAGCGGAAGAGACCTTTTAGAGAGTAATGCGTGTCGTATATAATTTTGTTTATTGGTTCTGTTGAATTTTGAAGGGTATCAACTTGATAGTATTGTCCTGTAGCTTCTAGTAGCTGGCAAGGCCACATGCCTGTCAAATTCATTAGAATAACACAAAACCCTATTGTCATCGCCAAAGCAATTACGATTACATCCATATGTTTAAATTCAAATTTTGATTTCAAACTTGTTCCCTAACTATATATTCTTAGATATTTTCAATCTGTAAGCATCATCTCCAACCGGTTTTCTTTATAGTAATTGCAGCGTAAATTAACAGCCAAGTATAAACGTAGGTCGACAAAAGCTGAAAAAACGGTCTATAAAGCCAATTCCTGTCGCCTGGATTTCTTAGCCTAAAATCGACTCCATAAATCATTCCGGTAAATAATACTCCTGCAAACCACACAATGGGAGTTATAAAGTCGCCAGCTAGGGGCAAGAAGATAACGGTAGTTGCTACAATGTATGGCCTGATAAATTTCATCGAGGTTTGTAAATAGTACAATAGTGCAACATAAAATGGCCTTTTCCAAAAAATGCCTCCTGCAGCAAATAAACTTCTAATAAAACTTTTTCTCCATCTAACCTGTTGTTTTATTAATGAGTCAAGCGTAGGTGGAACCCCAATATTTACTCTTATTCTTTGTGAATACAAGACTTTCCAATATCCATTGATATCTTGCTTTGATCCGCTCCCACCGTTTTCATTCCCTAATAAGTTTTGGGACATGGACCTCTCGGCCGTACCTTCCGCGTTGAGGATTGGAATTTCGGTACATTGTTGGTTCGTAGATTTGTTAGAAATCTTTGGAGGGCGAGTCCCCAAAACATGGGCCGTCATTCTTCTATCAGTGGCAAATTTAAATTCCATACCTAAAAATCTGTCTCGTGCCCATTGAGGAATAAAGTCTTGAATAGCAACCCGCCTATAGAAACTAAGTGACCCTGCACAACAGCTCACAGACGAAAAAACGCTTTCCATCCCTTTTTGTGCTCTACAAGCCCCATCTGCGTAGACATCTTGCATTTTCTCAAGAAAGTGGTCCCGAAATCCACCAGCGTGTCTGTTCTTAACGCGTCCATGGCCTGTGAGGGCTCCTACCTGTTTATCTGCGTAAAAAATTTGCACTGCCTTTTCAGTTGCATCAAGAGCCATGTCGCAATCGCTATCCATGAAAGCGTATATCTCTCCATGTGCAATCTTGCTAGCGGCCTCTATTGCCTTTTTCTTACCCACACTTTCCTTCAAATGTACTACTCGGAGGTTAACTGTTTTGTTTTTATCCTTAATCTTATCAAGAATTTCGCCAGTCTTATCTGTACTGCCATCGTCTATTACGATTATTTCCTTCTTTTGGTAGGTTTGGTCTATACATGACTGTACGCAAGTATGAATGTCGGCTTCCTCATTTTTTACAGGAATGACAATAGAAACTAGTGGCTTTTCATTCTCAGGAATTTTCTTATCTAAATCCTTGAGGAATGGGTCACGATATCTAAAATATGAAATGAATAAGATGTTAAATAAGACAAACGAAGTTAAAATGCTATAGATTCCTACTCCCAAATCTATTACGTATATGGTCAAAAAAACCTTTGTAAATAAAATTGCCAGAACGGCTGATAAGAGTAATACCCTAACAAACCATCTTTTTTTATCCAATTCCTTTGGATTAGTGAATTTGGTGGGATTACTCATTGCCAAACATTAAGTCAACTCATCGATAAATTAATTGAAGTAAAGCTGTTTATTACTTTTTTCATATTAGCTTCTTAGATTTGGTTATATGAGATTCTTCTAGTAGAAAGATAAGTAAATTAAAAAGAATGCTGTAAAAATTATTTCAAAATGTTAGATTTTTGTCTAATTCCATCTCAATCTTTCAGTTTCTCTATCCTCCTTAGACGATTTTTTCCAATCTTTGTAGTGATTTCTACATAAATAAACACGCTTTTTTGAATTATCAAAATCTAAATCCTGTGACATTTTCGCCTTTGCCAGACTCATTGATCTATCAGCGGATTCGTCGCAGCCTAAAACGCTACAAGTAATTCCCTTCTCTACCTTTCCCATTAGATAGCAAAAACCATTGTAATATAATAAAGTTAATGGAAAATATGACAGGTGGCTATAAAGTAAAGTATTGGGCAGCTGGATTATGTACAACTATCGCAGCTGTAGAGAATTCAGGGTCAATTTGTCCACTTTCAGTTAGCCTCATTCCGCTGATAGAAGGGTTCATTAATTTCCATACCATGAAATGTTGAGTTATATCTGGACAGCTAGGGTAACCCCAACTGTACCTCAATCCACCTGCCTTTAACCGAAGCTCATCTTTGATTTTGTAGTTTACCCAATCTGCTAAAGCTTCAGTCGTTTCTACTGCCAAACCATGCAGATAATAGGCATCTGTATAACGACCTTGTTTATTCCATTCATCAATTATCTGGGCAACCTTATATCCCATTGTTACTGATTGAAATGCAACAACATCATCGGACTCTGAATCAAAATAATCTGCAAGACATAGATGTGAAGAATTGCTAGACCGGGGGAACTCAAACACGAGTTCTGAATCTATCTTTCTATCATCCTGATATTTTACTGAGAGGTTATTGTTTCCCACCTTGCGGCATCTAAAGTAAGAATAAACAGCATTGGGATCAAATAATTTTTCCTTTATAACTTTGACCTTCCATTCTTTGAGTAATTCTTCATATTCATCTTTCAATTCGGTAGCCTTCTTTCCTCTTAATCCCCAGGACAAGACAAAAAGGGATTTCTTATTCAAATATTGCCATATATCATCGAGTGGAAGGCCCTTATTATTAAGTCTGGTTACTAAATTAAATTTAAGAGGTATAGGCTTATCTTTTATTGGTTTCACGCTGCTAATTATATTGCTAAGATCTTGTCTATTGGCAGTCTCGTCATATTTTCTTTCTTTCCAACTTGTTAATTTTTCCAACCATTTGTTCATGAATTCTTCTTTACTACCACTCATCAGATTATTCATAACTTTCAGCCCTTCAAACGCCGTCTTGCAGTAGAATATTCCGGCTTTGTAAATATTGCCATCGCCCTTTGCTATCCTATTAATATAATCACTATTAATTGCAGCACCACCGCATAAAACTGGAATGTCCATCTTATTCTCTCGCAGAAATTCTGAGAAAAGCTGCATTTGTTTTGATGTCGAAACCAATAGGGCGGATAATCCCACAGCATCTGCTCTTACTTCTTTGATCTTGTTTACTATGCTAGGAATGGGAACTTGTTTCCCTAAATCAAAAACTTCATACCCATTGTTAACCAAAATTGTCTTCACCAAATTTTTTCCTATATCATGTACATCTCCATAGACCGTACATAATACGATTTTTCCTTTACTGATTCCCTCCTGCTTTATCAAATATTTCTCCAGCTCCGAAACTGCGGCCTTCATGCATTCGGCTGACTTTAGTACAAATGGTAGGATCAATTCTCCTGCTCCAAATTTATCTCCTACTTCTTTCATCGCAGGAAGAAGAACTTCATTTAGTGTTTCTACTGCCGCATCATGTAATTTTTCTTTATTACCTGAAAGTTTTTTTCTCTTTGTACCGTTCTCTAATAACTCATCTGAAATAGAAAAATTATCATTGGATGAAATTCTCTCTGATATGGCTAAAACTACATCATTTTCAATACCATCTTTTAGTCTATTAACGATTCTAAAATAACATTTTTTGCCTGCATCCCAACTTGCATTCATCTCCATCAAATTATTCTGTTTCTGATTTCCTGTAGCTCCTATCCCTGTTCCTGTTCCGCTAACAGCGTCATTGGAACTAAAGTAAGATATCAATTCAGACAATGCATTATTGTTATTATTAAAAATTAGGTCTTCGCATATTCCTTTTTCCTTCGAATTGATTTGAGGATATGGGATGATATCTTTGGGATTAATTATTACAGTATCAAGACCACTTTTTATTGCATGGTACAAGAAAACGGAGTTTAGATATTTTCTGGCCAGCGGTGGCAACCCGAAGCTGACATTACTTAATCCCAACGTCGTCAAAGACTTTGGATATTTTTCTTTTACTACCTTGATCCCATCTAACGTATGAGAGGCAGATGCAACATATTCTTCCTCACCTGTTGCCAACGTAAAGGTTAATACATCATAAATTAGCTGCCATGGTTCTAGACCTAGTTCAATTGCTTTATCATAAATAATTCCTGCAACTTCTAATTTTTCCTGGCTAGTTTTTGCCATTCCCTTAGGTCCAATGCACATTGAAATCGCTGGTGCTCCATATTTCTTCATCAGGGGGGTAATTTGATCAAATCTACTTCCATCACCTTCTAGGTTAATCGAATTAATTATAGGAACGCCAGGAATCTGTTTGAGTGCGGTAGCAATAACTTTTGAATCTGTTGAATCAATCACTAAGGGCGCCTCTATTTCTAAACTAAGCCTCTTGACAAGCTTTTGCATGAAATCCTGTTCATCAGACCGTTCTGTTGTAGCGACGCATACATCTAAACTGTGTGCGCCATCCTCTACCTGATATCTTGCTAACTCAATTAACCCGTCAAAATCATTCTCTAGGACCATTTTCTTGGCCTTCTTTGATCCTTGAGAATTTAGTCGCTCCCCAATGATTAATGGTCGGGGATTTTGATGAAGCTCCAAAGAAGTTAAGGCCGAAGATACTTTTGGCTTTTCATTGTATATTTTTTTCATTTTAATAACCTGTCTAGACTATCAGAAATTAGGTAGCAGTCCCGCTTTCAGCAGATAAATCTACATGAGTTTTATTTCTTGAGTTAAGCATAATGCGTAAATGTTTTATATGATCTACCGATGTGCCACAACATCCTCCGATTATTTTTAATCTTTCATATTTATTGACGAATTCGGAAAGTTTTAAGGTAATTTCTTGTGGGGTCATCAAATATTTAGCTAAACCATTTTCATTCACTGGCATTCCAGCATTTGGCATAATTAAGATGGGCAACTCATCTTGCTCACATAACCACTGTACACTAGGGGTCATTTCCATGGGTCCAGTAGAGCAATTTAAGCCAAATACATCTATATCTAAATTACTCAAGGTTGTATAGGCCGACTGAACATTTGATCCGAGGAGCATTTTTCCATATTGGTCTAGGGTTACGTTTGTAATTATCGGTAAACGCTTTTCTAACTTGTTCATTGCGCGGAAACAACTTTCAACAGCTAGTTTCATCTCTAGAACATCCTGTCCAGTTTCAATTAGGAGTGCATCACAACCTCCAATTATTAATCCCTGAGCTTGAACAAAAAAGGCTTCTTCGATTTCTCCTAATGAAATATTTCCTAGATCAGAATCGTTTGAGCTAGGTAAATATCCTGATGGACCCATCGAACCAATTACATAAACTTCTCGACCTAATTCTGTCGATGATTCTTTAACAAGTCTTACTGCTTGAACATTAAAATCGATGGTCTTGTGCCCCTGTCCATATTCATCCAACTTGAGCTTATTGCTCCCAAAGGTATTGGTTTCAATGCAATCACTACCTGCTTTAATGTAGTTCTTATGGATCGTCTTTATCCATTCGGGACGGGTAAAATTCAAACTATCGCTAAATCCTTCTTTATTATTCAGATAATCATTCTCTCTAGGTTCGTACTTTTGAATTTCTGTACCCATGGCACCATCAAATAAAAGAACTTTAGAAGATAAGTCATTAAGAAAGCCATTCAATATTATTATTATTTTATATGAGACTTTATTAGTTTATACTCCTTTCATCTAAATCCAAAGTAATTAAAAAGAGATTTATAGAAAATTACTATTTAGGAATACTGGGTTCATAGTTCAGCATGGATAGAATGACTGCCTGCGGAGCAGCTGGTCGAGGGTTCAAATCCCTCTGGACCCGAATCTATATAGGTCTTTAAATCGGATTCCTTTGTTTATAATATTGTAAAATATGGCCATCGAAGCAACGAAATCAAATATCGATTCCTTTGTCCTAACAAATTCTTCAATAGATGCTGATATTAACAAGATTGATCTAATTAATCGATATTTAGATATGAATAATGACCCATATACCATCTTTATGAACGCTATAAAATCTCCTAATACAAGAGAGAAATATGATCGTCGGTTAAAGATATTTCTAGACTTTATTAAGATTCCAGGTGATGATATGAAAGACAGATGTATTCGATTATCTGAGATGGGAAAAAACAACAATCAACGGACCATCAGCTGCATTATTGCTTACATCATGTACCAAAAGGAAAGACTTGAGAAAAAGGAAATAACTGGAGGTACTCTGTTCAACTATTTAAAAGCCATAAAGCTCTTCTGTGAAATGACTGATATTTCTATTCCCTGGAAAAAGATTACTAGAGGAATATCTAGAGGAAGAAGATACGCCGAAGACCGCGCCCCGACAAGGGAAGAAATTAGAAAAATATGCGAATATCCGGACAGGCGAATTAGATCCATAGTCTACATGATGTGCTCAGGCGGTCTCCGAATAGGAGCTTGGGATTATCTGAAATGGGGGAATATTCAGCCTCTGCTAAAGGATGGAAAGGTTGTTGCTGCAAAGGTGGTTGTCTATGCTGGAGAAGAAGAAGAACATTTCACATTCATAACTCCAGAAGCTTATACATATGTTAAAGAATGGATAGAATATCGTATCGAAATTGGTGAAACAGTTACAAAAAACAGCTGGGTAATGAGAGATCTGTGGGATACTTCAGCTGCCATCGGGCGCGGCTTGATAACGAAACCTAAAAAGCTAAAATCCACTGGAATCAAAAGACTCATTGAACGAGCATTATGGGCACAAGGTGTAAGAAAAAAATTGGAAGACGGGAAGAAACGACATGAATTTCAGGCCGATCACGGATACCGTAAATTCTTTAAGACCCATTGCGAGATCGCAGGGATGAAACCAATCAATATAGAGAAATTAATGGGTCATTCAACTGGCATATCTGATTCGTATTATCGGGCTACAGAGAATGAAATGTTATCAGACTATCTGATTGCTGTTGACTCATTAACCATAAATGAAGAGAATAGACTAAAACACCAGATCAATGAACTAAGCGAAAGAAATGACGTTAATCAATACATCATTACTTCCAAACTGATGGAAAAAGAGAAGGAGATAAAAAAATTGGAAGAAAAAAGTAAGGAAAATGATGATGCTGTTTCTTACCTGTCTGACCAAATCGTACAACTGATGAAAGAAGTTAGAGCACTAAAAGAAACAACTTAAAGGTAAAAAAATGAGTTTTTTAACCATATACAGCACTAAAGGACACTATATCATTATATTTCCTTACGACTGATTGTACATACTGTTCCAGAATTTTTGTAAAGTTTTGATCCTTATATAAGATAGATATATCCCCTTTTGGGCCCGACATACCACAGTTAATGATATCAACACATAGTTTTTCAAAGGTAGAGTTGGATATTATATTATCAATGCTTAGATTGTCATCAAGATATTGTTCTTTGGTTACTCGCCTTATGGGACATATTTCGTAATATGTATCTGAATATTTTGTAGCTTCAAATTCTAAAATATTCCTACCATTTTCCGACAACATCGCTTTTCCCTTCGCTGATTGAACCTCAAGTACCAAATCTATTTTTCCATCTGTGATTTGGTATTTAACAAATGGTTTTAGCGATTTGATCTTAACTTCATCTATATCTTCCCAATTAATACCATATTTCTTGCCTAAGTCGTGAACAAATTCTTTGGGCCCTGCCATTTCCATTTCCATTTCTTTATAAACTCTTTGCTCTTCGAAGTAGTAAGTCATATAGTATGATTCGGGTATACCGTTTTCGACAGTGAAATGAATTCGTTCTAAAGTATTAGTAATATCCTTACATACAGATTCGACAAATTTGTAAATATTACCGACTACGTTAGCGTCCTCTAATTTGAGCATCGCGGTCTTTGAAATAAACCTAAATAAAAAAATTGCGAAGAATTTGAATTTCAAATTGCTTCTAATTATATTTAAAAAATTAGTACGCATAACTTCACTATTATTAACAATTAAACAAAATATTCCAAAGTCGGTGATTCTGAAGTAATCTGAATGTGGATTTATCTCGTCAATAGAAGAAGGTCCCGATGATTCTAGGGCTCCCAGTTTTACCAATTTTTGTATATGTCTCCTAACAACTTCATAGACAATGCCACCTTTGTATTCATATTCACCTTCTAACATTTCATGACATCGAGTTATATCGAGATTTTTTTCGGATATATTATGGACAAGAAACGTTCCTAATATAGTTGTCATAGTGTAGTTCATTTTTATGTCCGATTTACGGTCGTATATATCTAAAATCAACCTTTCAAAATCGATTTTATGGTATTCAGACACCCTTAAAGTCACTAAAGGGTGTATTTCAGTAAACGCTAATTAATTGATTTACATTTCGGAAAGTGATGTCAAGTAATATAGTAACAAAAGACGACAAAGACAGACAAAGACAAAAGAAAGAAATAATCAAAACATGGCTCACTGGCAAGTGTTCTTGTACCTTAATCATTCCACGGTCGTTAGCCATAGAATGCAATATGGATGAACCTGGACATGTAATCGTAGAGAAAGTTGAGAATGGCATATTAATACGCAAATTGGAGGTGTAAAAGTTGAAAGTATATCACGGAATAGCAAACGTCTTTCATAAAATGATTTGTTCTGGTTTTAAGGTTGGCGCCCCACACCAGAACAAGAACTATTCATCTAAATCAGAGGATTTGAAATGACAAATAGTAGTTCCTCAAACAATGATAAAGACTTTCCTATTCCAAAGGAAATAAGAGACTATTATAGATCTCTTGCGCAATTAGTCAAAAGAGCTTTATTTCTGTCTAGTGTATGTA
>JAKDMR010000291.1 GCA_030452275.1 Candidatus Nitrosocosmicus sp.
TTCGTGGAAATCCTTTATAATTAGCAGCTGAAACATTCAGAAATAAGAGCGAATCATTTTAACCAGTGATTTTTTATTTATTCGTCGAATAAGGTGTATACCAATCAAAGATGATATCAAAGAGACAGGAATAACAAAGGGTAAAATTATTGGCAACAGGATCTGCATCAGGAATTCTTCAGTCCTTACATTATCTGAAGGTTGGAAAAAACCTGCAAATACATCTACGGTCCATGGAAAAAACAAGAAAACAAAAAATGATGAAACTAACATCGAAGCATAGATCTCAATCTTATTAGAGTCAGCGGTGGACTTTATTTTCATATTGTCCTCTCCGTTCTCCTCTTTGTCACCACTATCTTGTTTATTGATTTTAGTTTTCCTATGGCGAATTACTATTGTATCCGCAACTATTGGAGGTACTATATTTAGAATGTAAAAAGGAAATAGCCACATAAAAGATGAATTTGACAAAATTGTTGTTGTTGCCTGTATTGTGATAATAACACCTGTTATAGAGGTGAAAATAAAGGGTATTTTGGTACCAGCAAGCATCATATAAAGAGAAAGGCCCATGATAAATGGAATAACAGTAGTTGCAACCACCATGGCGGCTAAAGGTTCAGGATTAAAATCAAAATATTGTCCTTCAGAGAATGGGAGAGTAAACATCAAAACAAGCCCTACTGCAACCATCAAATAGATTCCAGAGGATATTACAAAAAAGGTTCTAGCAACATTGGAAAATAAATTTTCTTTAAAATGCTTGTATATTCCAACTAAACCCCCAAGACTGGCCACAAGCATTCCTGTTAATAGTACTGTATGAGGAGGACTAAGTAATCCATCGAATCCGAATATACTATGCCACCAAAAATCAAATGGTCCAGCCGTTAATTGCAGTATTGCACCAATAACACAAAGTTTGAAGGGAAATGGTAAAAATGATGGTAATTTAGAGAGGTTTGACATGTTATTACTTCTTTTTATGCGCAAAATAATAACAGAAACAGATCTAAATAATATACCAAATATAACAAGAGCAACTCCAGAATAAATCACACTGTGTGGTGGAGTAAAAAATGTTTCAACATTTCCTATACCATGCCAAATTATGTCCCAATTACCACCTGCAATTTGCAAGGCTACACCCAAGCTAATAATAAAATATGCAAACAAGGAGATCATCGTGGTTGTTGGAATTGATGATGATTTGGTTATTGGATTTGGTTTGGTCATTGTTGAGAAGCAAGTAATATTATATTTTTAATCCAATTTATTTGTAAATACAAACAATTCGTATACAACAGATTTTACAAACATATTATCAGATAATCAATTCATTTTGCAATTATGTAAAATAGTGAAAAATGCCTCCGGTACCTCCGTGGGTCCGGAAAGTCTGGATGGGATATCTGGAATAAAATCAATCATTAATCGGTTAGTTCACTCAAATAAAGGTGATTTTATTACAAATCTTTTTGAATCTAATTCAATCGCCGGAGGCACGGAGGCACCGGAGGGAGATTACTCTATTTCTAACAATTTAGAAAAAGAAAAAAGTTTTCAGATATAGAATAGGGCGAGCGTGTATCTAGATTTCTTCTCTCTTTTTTGCAGGATATTTCTACGTTGTTTTTAAGATAGTAATGAGGACAACAATCGAAATAATTCTTTGTTCTTGTACTGCAATGTATCTTTGAACTTTAATGGTTTAATACCTGTCGTTTTTGCTCTTTTTACAGCATTTTTTATAATAGTGTCAAAATCCCTGATGGAAGGCTCTAACGATTTTACTTCACCGCATTTTAAAACCCATTGGTTTATTCTATGAAAAGATTCTTCATCAGGTAAATAAAGAATATTTACAAAATAAGGTGCCAATATTAGACTAATCGCACTTTTACGATAGTCTATTATGGGAATTTTGAGTAGTTTTTCCACATAAGGTATTGTATTTTGACCGCCTGTCCTATGATTCAAGTATTTATTTCTCGATTTCACTTGTCTGTCCTTTTCCACCCTTTCTTTTAGTTTTCTATCTGATAGATCGGTCATGAATTCTACCATTAGATTGTTTATGTTCGGTAAAGGTTTAGATGTATCAAACTTCTGAATAACTTTTACTTCTGGATCTATTCCTTCATTGATACATTTGGAATTAAGTGAATATGGCACTCGAAGTTGACATGAACGAAATGCAGAGTTATTAGCATTATCCGCCTTATCAAAGGAAAGATATGATTTGGCAAATCGTAACAGTTCTTCAGATGGTTTGTTTGATATTGATTTGAACTCTTCAAAATGTTCTAAAGCTTCCGCGACATTGACAGGAATTACGAAATGATAACCACGACCGGACCACAGTATTATAGGCTGCGAACCTGGTAAAATCTTTGAGATATGATTCTTGATCTTATTTATTGTCTTGTCCAGTTCTATTTTAGAAGGAAAATTATTCAGATCAATGTCTAAGAACAGAATATTTGGTGTAAATAGATCCAGATTGATACCTTTCTCATAGTCTCTTTCTTCTGCTTCATTTATGAAGGCGGGATAAGCATTAATTCTACAATCTTGGTAATCGGCTGTAACAAATCTCTCCTTTATTTCTTTAACAGAATGGACTGTTGCCTGACCATTAGTAAGTGGAGTCATAATATTCCTAGGGAAAATACGTTGCTGTTTGGCTGCGGAAAATAAGGATAGTAAAATGTTCACGCCCTCTGTGACTTTTATTTCTCTACTAGGGGAATGATTTTTAGAATTAAGGTGTGACATACGCAGATATTTACCAAATGTCGGCTGGTCCATACATCCAGTTTCTTTTAGATAAGGGATCCTTTTCAACACTGTATCCTAGGATTTTAATGACGTCTTTAACTGAATTAAGAAATATCTCTGTACTTGGCATAACTGATGTCCCGGGCATCATCTGATTCGCTTATTGTTCTAATTTTCTGTTTACCTTCCTCTCTATCCATACTTGTTTCTTCTTTCTCGCACTTGTAATACAACAACAGATCACCTTTTCGCAGGCCTTTCTTGATACCTAATCTCTTTTGGACACAGTCATTATCATAATCTCGAGGGTTCTTTGACAATACTAAAGATATGGCTAACCGCTCTATCGGTACCTGTCTTTTATCTATCTCTGCTAGTGTCTCTTTGAGTTTTGGAATTGGATTTCTGTCATTTTTAAAATCCTCAATCATTTCCACGAAAGTAGATCTAATAAACCCGGGTCTGTCAGATTTTATGCCTTCCATACCTTTTATGATGGAACCTTTGTTAGGATCATCAAGTATTCCAACATAGTGTTTTTTGGAAATAAGAATCAATTTCTTGAAGGTTTTTTCGTGATTAACCTCTACATTGAGTTCTTGTTTGCATTTATCTATGAATAAGTTAATCGCATTTCTATCATATATATTGTTACAGAATATAGAATCGCTGTCTCCGTACAGAATGGTAAAGTTCATATCTTCAGATACTTTTTTGATCCTTAACAATGTCTGTCTTCCCAAAGCAGTAACTATTTCGGCAAGACTTGGATCATAATATTTGAAATTAGGAGAACCAAATACACCGTAACCGGAGTTGATTATAATAGATCTCTTGCGCAATTAGTCAAAAGAGCTTTATTTCTGTCTATCATATGTA
>JAKDMR010000292.1 GCA_030452275.1 Candidatus Nitrosocosmicus sp.
GTCTTTATATATAACAACAAGGGTTAAATAAAACAATTGTCTATAATTGACAATGTCAAGCAATATCAAATTATCGATCGGAATTTATAAAGATTATCAAATTTGTGATGCTTTTGAACATGCACTAGGAGGATTATATAGAATTGATCTTAGCTGACACATCTACTAGTACTCTTAATAATAAACAAGATGTCGACAACACGAATTCAAAAAACAAGTCGACTTGGACTGACGAGCAAATAACATTTATCAATCATGCCCGTAATTACTGTGTCTGTATTGTAGATGTTGTTGACTCTACTAAAACTACCTGTGAAATAATAGAGTCTGAGAAAATCCGACAATATTATTCGGTCTTTCTCAACACGATGGCTTTTATAATAAAAAGACATAATGGCAGAACTATAAAGAACTCTGGTGATAGTTTACTTTACTATTTTTCAAGAACCTTTGATGGTAATAACGAGGGAGCCTTTGAGGATGTTATTAATTGTGGGCTAACAATGATTAATGAAAATAAAATGTTAAATGAATTTTATAACGGCATTGGTTTACCATCAATTAGTTATAGAATTAGCGCTAACTATGGAAGAGTTGAATTAGCCGTATCCTTAAACTCAAATAACGCGGATCTGTTTGGCCTGCCTGTTAACCAGTGTTCGAAAATAAATCATATGGCACATCCTAATCAAATGATAATTCATAATGATTTACACGAAGTGTTAAAGAGAGCATCATTTTATAATAGATACATTTTTAGAGATTTGAGCGCAGACTGTAATGAAAAAAAGAGTCTAGTATATTCTGTTGATAGACTAGAGGCTCAAGATATTGATGATGCTAAATTGATAAAAGCAAATAGAAAACAACTTCAAAACAAATTTTCAACTATAGATATGCAAAATCAAAATAACTCGACTTCTTTTAATATACTCTTAGTTGATGACGATAAAGATATATTATTTACTTTTAAAGCGATATTTCAAAAAGAAGGATACAATGTTGAAAGTTTTTCCAATCCGCTTGAAGCTTTGCATCATTATTCTTCCAAAGATCCCTACTTTTATGATCTGATAATTACGGACATACGAATGCCTGAATTAAATGGAATTAAACTATATTCAAAAATCAAGATCTTAAACCCAGACGCTAAAGTTTTCTTTTTGTCTGCCTTAAACGCTTTAGATGAAGTGTTGAGCATATTTCCAGAAATCAAATATAGCGAGGTTATCAGAAAACCAGTAGAACCTGAGATATTGCTTTCAAAAGTAGAGTCAATATTGCATTCCTGATGTCAGTCTAAATATCATGAAAAGTTGGTAAATAGGATTGCGAGTGGCAAGTTCAAGAAACAATAATAACTATAGTCATTTTTCAAAGTCCATATCTGCATTTTTAGATTTTATGACAAATCCAACTTTCTTGTTTTATACCATACTGCCCACTATACCTCTCTTGTTTTTAGCTGTTTTATCAGCAGATCCATACTTATGGGTTGGATCGGAGATTCACCATTTTTATATTGAATTGTTTGCTGTAGTATTTTCTGCAGTTATTGGATTTTACTATATTTTACATGCCCGCAATCTAAACGACAGATTTAGTCTCTTTATTGGTATCGGATTTTCAGCAAGTGCTGCTTTAGATCTATTTCATGTAATAATATCTTACAGCATGATGGAAAATGTAGAGTTCTTAAAGTATTTTATACCTCAAACATGGTTTGCAGGGAGGATATTTCTTTCCATTATGCTATTAATTGGTATAGCAAAATATTCATACTTTTTACCACCAGTTACTAAAGATAAATCTAAATGGGATATGACTAGTACACCAGATAGGATTAGACAAATCTCTCTCAAAGATGAAAGGTCAAATAATAAAAAGCAAGTACTAGATTTTTTAGTAAATAAAATACCCTATTTGAAAATAGAGACCATGCAGAAAAATCTTTTAATCTACGTTGTCATCCTCGCAAGCTTGGCCACCATTGTTGCATATACGTCTTTATTTGTAATATATCCAGCAAGTTTTTTAGATGATTATTCTTTGCATAGGCCTTATGAAATACCTCCACTAATACTATTTTCAATTGCTTTAGTATTGTTCTATAAAAAGAAACTTTACTTAAAAAAAGATGTAATCTATAAAGGGATACTTGTCTATTTGATAGTTGATATATTCTCACAGGTTATTATGTCATATTCTACGGCTCCATTTGATACTGCTCATAATATGGCTCATGTACTCAAAAATATAGGATATTTTGTCAATATAATTGCACTTGCATTATCAGGTATTCAGTATACTGTTGCACTAAGAGAAAGAAACAAGACAATTCAAAGCCAATACGAAAAAATAAAGTATTCAGAAAAAATTAAAGATGAATTCATAAACATAGCAGCTCACGAATTAAGAACACCGATTCAACCCATCTTGGCTCTTTCTTTATTTTTGTCAGACAAAAAAGGGACTCTTGAAGAGTATAAAGATCACATTGACATAATAGCTAAAAGCTCAAAGAGGCTACAGAAATTAGCAGAAGAAATATTAGATGCATCAAAGATTGAAAGTCATTCGCTTAATTTAGATATTGAACGGTTTGATTTGGTAGAGGTAATATGTAACCTTTTAAGAGAATATCATAGTTCTCACAACGGTAATAATAATAACGGTGATGACAGTAATTTAAGCATTAAATTTACATACAAGGGTAAAGAGATCATTCCAAGCTTTGACTCATATAATGGCAATAATAATAATAATGAAACAATCTTTATACACGCTGATAAAAATAGAATTGCTAGGGTTTTATCTAACTTGTTATCAAACGCTATTAAGTTTACCACAAAAGGTAAAATAGACATTATAGTACAAAATGATAATGATGGTTATATAACTATAAAGATAAGAGATTATGGTACAGGGATAGACAAAGACATTTTACCTCGACTATTTGACAAATTTGTTACAGGTTCTGCATCTGGGACTGGTTTGGGATTATACATTTGTAAGAACATAATAGAAACCCATGGCGGTAAAATATGGACCGGATATAATCAAGGTACAACATTTACTTTTACTTTGCCAATAAGTAATCACAAGATGTCATGATCATGTTTTTATTTTGTTTTCTATTATTTCAAATATATACCAATGACTATAACTAAAACTACCATCGAAATAGATAAAGACATTATTACATTGATCAATGTGTTTACAGTAGACGCTTCAAAACAGCTAGAACTTGTTAATGCTCTTATAGACACTACCAAACGTGTATGGCATCTCCAAGATGGATTTATTTCAGCAAGTATTCATAAAAGTGTAGATGGTAAGAAGGTTGTAAATTATGTACAGTGGAAAGGTAAACAAGCATTTGATAAAAGACTCGATGATCCACAGGCTATAATCCAGATGAATAAAATCTTGTCAATGGCCAAGGCTGATGGCCATTTATATGAAGTTGTTTTTACTGATGTTAAAGAGTAGCAAGTAAATAATCTCTATTATTTAACGTAAATACGTAAACTGAGTTTTATCAGGATTAGTTTATGAGGAGTAAATACTGCCTGGTTGATAGGTTAATTAATAAAAATTAGTTTGTATGGTTTAGTTAATTATTTTAAACCATATTCTACGCATTCTTCAAACA
>JAKDMR010000293.1 GCA_030452275.1 Candidatus Nitrosocosmicus sp.
TCTGTATACAAAAAAATTAAGGATATTAGAAACAAGTTATAATATATCTCATGATTAAAGTAATATCATGTACTGTTGTATTCTTATTGCTTAATCGATTCTGATGTATTAGAAATATCCAGCAGCAGTGGGGATTTAAATAGTTGTTGTTCGAAATCGAGAGTGTTCGTTGATCCAAAAAATATGCTTGGAAAGGGATTTAATAATATTGACGTCAACTCGGTTAGCCTAATATACAAATAAAGTTAAATCCGAAATAATTTTAATTAGGATGTGAAAAATCTATTTGGTTTCCTCTTTTACTTCTTTTCCACTCAATATTAACTTGTAATGAATTAACATTCTTCTGTGCATACCGGCTAACACAGCTTTACCGTAAATTAATAAAAAGTCAAAAATAATTGTAACCAGTAAAAATATCGACATGGCCTCTCCAAAGAAAAAGAAAGTCAGTTCAGCATCCATTCCTGTTTTTTCGAGTAATCCAAGCCTCAAAATTATGCCAAGAGAAATAATGACGAGTCGTGTTACGGTAGCCAGTATATAACATAAGTTGGAAAACCATCCTAGATCAACAAAAATTATACCATTACTATTTTTATAGAACCTTAATGTCTTATCAGAATATTTGTTGGCTAGATATAGGGATACACCAAAAACAATCAAATAGGGGACTATGAACTCGATTGGAACCCCAATGATGAAAAATGAACTATAGATTAAAAATAATGTAAGCGCGAATTGTATAATTGAATGGATGATAACTTTTCTCTTATTTAATTTTTCAACTTTTCTTACTGATTTAAATCTCATGCTATACCACTAATTCATTTTATTCTTTGATTCGTCAATTGTGTAATTTTGTATTCAAGCAAGATATGGTTAATGATATCTGATTTCATATCGATCTAATCCTTGACTTCATTTTTATGCCATTTTTTGGATTGAGTGTGATTCCGGGATCCATTCTAATTTTTTGATTTGGGATAAGCTCTAATTTCCAATAGCTTGAAACGGTAGCGATTAATAATATGCCCTCTTGCCATGCGAAAGATTCTCCTATACAACCACGAATACCTCCTCCAAATGGGAAATAACTAAATCTTGGTAAATGCCTTTTAAACTCATCAGTCCATCTGTCAGGATTGAATTCGCTCGGATTATCATAATATCGACTATCATGGTGCATGACATATTGACTCATTAGGATTGAGGATCCTTTTGGAATCGTATATTTATCAATCAAATAATCTTCTTCCACCAACCTGCCAATGCTCCAAACAGGTGGATAAATGCGCATTGATTCTCTAAATATTTTTTCAATATACTTGAATTTGGGAAGATCTTTGATTGTTGGATTTCTATAAATCTTTTTCTTTCCATCACTATTTTTTAAAAGTACGGAATCTATCTCTTCAAACATTCTTTGTTCTACCTCCGGATGTTGGGATATGAGATAATATGTCCATGTAACGCATTTGATGTAGTTTCGTGTCCTGCTATGAGCATGGTTATAATATTGTCTCTAATTTGCTGATCAGTCATGGAATTAAGGTCCGATACTGTGTTAGTTTGATGTTTGTCAAATTCGTTATTTTGCTCCACTTTTGGTTTAGTGGTTGATAGTAATTGTGCTTGTATTAGCCTTGATAATAAGTCATCCCCCTCCTCCTCTACTTGCCTACTTGATCCTACACCATCATCCATACTGGTAGTCTTCTTTTTATCTTCAATTAATTGATAAACTATGGAATCAAGTGTTTTAATTGATTCCCTACTTTTAGATACTTCTGGTAGAATTTCAAAATGATCCAAAATGTGACCTATTGGATGTTGAAGGCGTTTAAAGTATTTCTTTGAAACTTCTAATGCAGACGAAAATTTAGATGCCTCTTGGGAATCAATTTCATAATTCATAATAGATTTACAAATTATTCTTAGAGTAACATTCATCATTTCTTTATGAATATCCATGATGGAGCCATCTTCCCATTCTTTGCACATCAAGGATGTCTTGTCTACAATGATTTGACCATAAGAGGCAATTCTCTTTGGCAAAAACAAGGGGTGAATTATTTTTCTTTGACTATCATGCTTCTCACCCTCACTTGTTACTAAACCTTCTCCCAACAATCTTTTTGCTGTTTGCAGTCTTTTACCTTTTTTAAAATTTTTATGATTATAGATCAAAATCTTTTCAATGTAATCAGGATTATTTATTAAATAAACATGACCATTACCAATTTTAAAGTGAGTGATCTCTCCATAACTTTGCACAAAATCACTTAAGATTTTGATTGGATCTTTTGATAATTGATGTAGTAATCTTAGAGAAAATTTTGATGATGGTCCTGGAGGAAATTCTAGTATTGCCTTTGACATTTTAGATTAAAACAGGGACAACTTGCTTATATAATTTGGTTAACTTTTCTATCCATATGATCAAATATTTTATAAAAAATTATCTTATTTGAAATGTTATCATAGAACTCTAGCTTACATTAGTTTGAAAAATAGATTATTAATAATTATATATCTTGTATTAACCTTTAGAAACAATAGGAGTTAGCAATGCGCGATATCAATTGAAGCAATCGATTCAAGCAAGATTCTAGAAGCTAGACTTGAAGTTGCGTTATTGATGTCAAAATCCGGTGAGAGTTCTACTATATCAAGACCGAGAATACCTGAACCAACTGCCAACTTAATCAGAGTTATCAAATCAATACTTGATAGACCCCCTGCTGAGGGGACTGAAACTCCCGGAGCAAAGGCTGGATCCAAACAATCAAGATCAATGGAAATATACTTCTTACCTTTGTTGCTTTTTGCTTTCACTTTATCCATAATTTTCGCAATTCCGAATTCATTTATGTCTAGAGGCGTAACAACGTCTAATCCTACTTTCAAAGCATTTTCTAATTCTTCTGGCTCGGCCGAACGCGTTCCTATCAAAATGCTTTCGTTAAAATCTATCCATCTTGAAGCATCATTCAATACAGAACCATAATAGTCATTTGTCGTTGAAACAAAGTCTGGATGAGCATCAAAATACACTAGTCCTGTCTTACCAATACAGTCTCCTATTGCATGCAATATGACAGTAGTTATCGAGTGATCTCCTCCTATGACTATGGGAATTTTTTTTGAGGACACCAGCTCAAATATGAGTCGGTACAAGTTTTCTCTCCTGATATTACCATAATCAAAAATACATTTTCGATCTAATACTCCACGCATTGGACATATAGGAATAGTTTTTCCTCCTCTCTCAAAAAAGTTGGATTCGTTAGATGATCTTCGAAGAATGTCTGGACCCTTTATTGTACCCTTTCTCTTCGCGTGGGATTTAGATTCATCAGGTACACCAATTATAACAATATCAGCTTTTGAGATCTCATTTACATTTGAATAATTAAAAGTAATCATGTATCAGTATTTCATTAGTTTTCATAATAATCTTGCTCCATCCTCTTAATTCATCTGACAATAAATTTTAATATGGGGGTAGGTTTTCAGCAAGAATCACTATGAATTTCTATTTCTATTTTTTTTAAACGATCTTATTTTTACAAAAAATCTTTCGAGAAAAACAGCCCATTTAATCTTTAAGAAGAATACGAATAAAATACTAAATAC
>JAKDMR010000294.1 GCA_030452275.1 Candidatus Nitrosocosmicus sp.
CTCCGTCCTCATATTTTGGATAACTTAAGTATATCGTTACTCTTATTTAGTAAATATAGCTAGTATGAGCCGTTTTATGACACCATACTAGCTGATTGTAGTTGTTTGCCATGTAATAACAATTTCAATACTTTTAATCAAAATTCATAACCCAATCAAAATCTAAATCAAGGGAAACAAATAGTGTTTGAATTTAGAAAATAATTATTTGTAATATTTTGAATATTCTCTCAATTAGATGTAAATTTTAATTGACTTTTAATGCTCTCTAATTCTCTAGTAATCTCGATAAGTCGATCAGATAGGACAGTCATCGAATCATTGTCGATCTGGATTTTCTCTTCCAAACTGGCTATTTCTCTTTCTTTAGTTTGCAGTTCGTAACGATTAATGTTCATTTGTTCTTCATTTTCTTTTGATAATTTATCTAACTGTATTGAAATTTTGTTTTCGTTATTTATCAACAGATGCTCAATGTGATTAACATAGTCTTTTAATAACTCCTCCTCAGTAGCCTTGTAGTATGAATCAGAAATTCCTGTTGAATGACCCATGAACTTTTCTATATTGATAGGCTTCATACCCCCAAGTTCACACCTAGTTTTGAAGAATTTGCGAAATCCATGGTCTGTTTGCACCTGGTATCTTTTATCGGAAGGATTGTTTTTAATTCTTAGATTTTGTGTCCACAATGCCCTCTCCATCAGTCTTTTTATCCCAATAGAACTTATCTTCTTGGGATTCGATACATCATTTTTTATACTAACATAATCCTTTCTTTTTATTTTTTCAGTATTCCACAAGTTCCTCATAACCCAACTGTCATTGGTGATATTTTCTCCGCTAGCAATCCTGAAATTCATCCATTCGTTTACTTCGCAATAGCCTTCTGGAGTGATAAATGTAAAATATTCGTCATCTTCTTCTGCATAGACTCTTAACTTTGCTGCGATGACTGTTCTTTCATCATTTTTGTCTTTGATGGGTGTTATATGACCCCATTTCAAATAGTCCCAAGCGCCTACTCTGATTCCCGACGAAGCCATCACATATACTATAGATTTTATGCGTCTATCAGGATAACTTGATATCAGTCGTATTTCTTCAATAGTGGGAGCTCGATCATCTGAATATCTCTTTCCTCTAGGAAGCCCTTTAGTAATTTTTTTCCAAGGGATTAAGATATCAACTGTTTCACAAAATGATTTTATAGTTTTCTGATAGTTTCTTAAAGTTCCACTTTTGATTTCCTTTTTAGCTACTCTTTGCTTTTGATATTGAATGAAGTTAAGTATGAGTTTAAAAGCCCATTGAGGATTTTTTTGTCCTTTGATAGCAAAGTTATTACACTTGTCACGAAAATCTTTCCCTTCGATGCAAGAGTATTGAAAAAAAGTTCTTAATCGTCTGAAATAACTATCCTTCGTCTGAGCCGATCGAATAGAGTAGTCAAATATAAAATATGTTTCAATAGAATTATCATCCTCAGAGCGATGACGCTCGACTGAGTTAAAATCGTCTCCCATGGGGTCTTTTTCACTAAATTTAGCTTGATTATTAGACATAGTTCATACCTTTTTTGTTCCAGGTCCACTATGAGAACTAATATCATTGCGGGTTCGGTGGGATTCGGACCCACGACATTTTAACCTCTTTCGATCTGGTTAAGAGCCAGACGCTCTACCTGGCTGAGCTACGAACCCTACGTTTAAATGAAATTAGCTGAACACTATTTAAACTAAACTAAGGAGATAACCTGCTTTATTAATAGAATGGATTCAAAAAATTATTGGATTGGTTTGGCAGCTTCAGTTTGTTGTTGATTCTGATTGATGATATCAACAATTGCCTCAGAAACTGAGCATTTCAATCTCTCTTTCTCTTTTAAGACCTTTCTATAAGCTTCTAGAGTAATATAGACTGGAATGGAGCCAGTGCCTTCCAACAATGCTTTAACTCTGTACAACCCATTTTCCATTCCTCTCTCAGCAATTTTCTTTAGTTTGACCTTATCAAGCAAGCCTCCGAGAGGTCCCATTGGCATATCGTACTCAACTGTCAATGTTGTTTTTGTTTTTTTCTCCTCTAATTCATCAAAATCAACAGTAATCTGCCAATGTTTAAATGGTCCTTCAATCATTTTTGCAACTATTTTTTTATGTGGAATGTAATCAATAGTTTCACAATCCCATTCTAATTTTTTGCCATCAAAATCACCACTAATTCTAAAAATTGTACCTACTCCAAACCCGTTTTTGACTTCTAATGGAATTACGTTTAGACCCATATTTTCTGGAAATTGATCTGCCATGTGTTCAGGTCTAGCAAAATAAGTGAAAACTTCGCTCAAAGGTGCAGCAATATCCATACTCTTACTAATGGTAGTCATAAGATAACTTGATAAATAATTAATATGAATTTATAGTTTTTCCTATCAACAAATAAAAAAGTAGAGTTTTTATGCAAGAGGATTGCTGTTCACAATTTCGTCAAGACATTTTATAACATCCTGTTTTTTAACTTCTATTGGATTGTTATCTAAATGTCCTCTATCAGGCATAATAACATCTGCTGCTGCATCCAGATGTTGGTTAAGTTTTAAGGGCTCAAATTTTAGCTTTTGGCAGATTTTCTTGAATCTATCATAATAAATAGAATTGTTGAACTTGTGGGCTACTGTTGTGCATGAAGACAAAGAATATCCGTGGGGCACACCCTCGTTAGAAAAAACATAAGATAATGCATGTCCTAAAGTAGTTGATGAGTTGCCAAAGCCTATTCCTGAGAGCATTGCCCCATAAGGCAATAAATCCGGTTTATCATTGATTATGGCGTCTTCTAGAATATCGAATGCTTCTTTACAAAATAGTTTTGTTAGAGGATTTGCTAACTTGCTATCGAATCCTTCAGAAGCTTGTGCCGCAGCGTCACAAGCAGAATTACGCATGATATTAAATGGAGTTCCAGGCAAAAAGTATGGATCGATAACGGCAGCATCAGCTAAGAAAGCCTCATCCTGCAATAGTTTCTTTTTATGATCAAAACTAATTACAGCATAAGTAGTCATTTCGGCACCCGTCCCAAATGTAGTAGGTATTAGAATTTTTGGAACTCCAGTCATCTTACTCAAATATTTGCACACATCAAGTGAGCTACCACCCCCCAGCCCGATATAACAAGATACATTTTTTCCATCAAATTCATTTTTTATGGTTTCAATGGTTTCAATTGCTGGATCGGGAGTGACCTTATCATAAATGTGATAATTTTTTATTCCCATATAGTCTATCCATTTTTCATAAATTTTGCTCTCTGTAGTTGTTATGATTAATGCATTTTCAGGATAATCAAATTCCTTTGCAGCATCTTCTCCATATGCGATTTTTTTTGGAATTAAAATCTTCCACACATTACCCTGAAATGTTTTTTTCAATTTAAATATTTTCTTCTAATATTCAATCGCCCATTACATATACAAGCCTATGGTATCTATTTTTTACACCAAGTAATGAAACATAAAAAGTCGGACGTGTTTTTTGATTCTAGTTGGATGTACGTACGAGTCCTAAACAAGTACAAATCTAAATATTTATATATTTTGAATATTTCAATTGCT
>JAKDMR010000295.1 GCA_030452275.1 Candidatus Nitrosocosmicus sp.
ATGATGGCTGGAAGATACGACTAACGTGTTCTAATTACGCAAGAAGTCTAGTGAAATAATTGATTACTCGGTGAATATTTAATAGGTCTGAAATTACACACCACTCTATTGTTTAATCAAATCATATCCAAGTTTTAGAGTTCGTTGCTATCCATTTTTGCTTTCTTAGATCGCCATCATTTTGATTAAAGCTCTATCCCGCAGCCATTGCAATATTTGGAATCTGTAAGATTAGCTATATCACAATTTGGACATTTGAGATCAAATCTATTTTCAAATTCCTTTTGAACCCTATCAGAAATAATGGCTTCCATATTATTAGAAAATTCATCCATCATTGTTTTGCACGTTGATCCAAGAAAGATAGGTGTAAATGGATCAGCAGCCAGGTGATATCTATCTCCCTCAAGTTTTCGTATATTTAGGGAAATTTCAGCAAATTCGCCGTCGTGTAGACCAAGATGCTTTGATGAATAGAGTTTGTCAAGATTGGTCTCTATCTTATGAAAGAAATAGTATTCTTGAGGATAATTTTTCTTAAACCATTCGGTAAATTTTCTCGATACTTCATTAGGCATTTCACTTACTTGTGGGGTAAAAATATTTATAATATGAACTTTAATCTTATCTAAATCGGTAGAAATGTAATTTTTTGTAAAACTATCTAATATTTTGCACTATTATCTGATTAAATGATTAAATTTTTGATATTGATATTGATATAAGTTTTGTCGGGTGCCTTCCTTGCAAAATAATAATCGCGTTATATTTTAGAAAAGCATTCTTTTCTAAAAATTTAATCTAAATGAATAGATTGACATCAATATATTACATGATAATGTTAGTTACTAAAATAGAACGATGTCTTTTCCTTCTAATGGAAATGCTTATTAGGACCTATAGCCCGTGCCCTATCATAATATATCTCAGCTCCAGTATGATTTCCTAAAGCAAGCAAGATATCGCCTTTGAATATCAGGGCATAAATATTGTTAGGATCTATAATCAGAGCTTTTTCAATGTATTCATCAGCTTCAGTATGGTTTCCTAAAATATACAGAATATTACCTTTGCCTATTAAGCCTGCAACATTATTTGGATCCATATCTAAAGTCTTATCATAGTATTCTATTGCTTCTGTAGTTTTACCTAATTTGATTAGATCCGCGCCTTTCATTGTTAACGCACCTACGTTAATAGGATTTAACTCCAAAGCACTATCATAATATGTGATGGCCCTCTCGTATTGGCCTTGTTCGGAGAGCATTTCCCTTTCTAATTAACTCATTAACACCATCACTATTAGTTTGCGCTGTTGATAATGACGGTAGCTCAAAATTTGATAACAAGGGTAAAACTAGAAAACTAAAAGCAATTAGCAGAATAAATTTTAAGGATTGCACTATCGAAACTACTATTTATGTAAATATTTAACCTTTGTAGTATCTTTCTAAGCATCAACATAACTTGTCATCTGCTCAATTGATTAAATAAATGACATATATTTCATATCTCGCCAATCACTATTAATCCTAATTTCGTTACAAATCCATGACTACCTAACATAAAAGCAATTTCCATCTCCGCCTTATTTTTTGGGATATTTACAAAGAATAAGTTTCCATGTTTTTATGCCAATTCTTCGAGTCCCACCCTTCGTCTGATTTGATTTTACTTTGCAAGCTATGTTTGTCGCGTATTTCAAATTGACAGATATTTACAAGTCGTTTGCTAATAATACAGTTCCATGAAATCTATTAAAGCAAAGATATAACTTATTTATGCTATCAAGTATACTGATAAATATAATGACATTTAGAAAAGATATCACTGGGGTTGACATCCGCATTGAAAAATCAGTAAAATTTTTCATCATATCTTTTATTTTAGTTTTAGCAACTGGACTAATCATTCAATATCATTTGCCAATTGCTTTTGCACAGTCAGTTAATGATCAAAGTTTAAATGTTGAATCATTTGTTGAGGGTCTAAATTCGCCTACAAGTATGGCATTTTTGGATAGTAACAATATAATGGTTCTAGAAAAGGACGGACTAGTAAGATTGGTTTCAAATGGCCAATTACAACCCCAACCCGTGTTGGAAATACCTGTTGATTCTCAAAGTGAAAGGGGTCTACTTGGTATTGCTGTGGAAAAGAATACGAGCAGCGATAACAGTTCAATTCAAAATGGTGATGCAAAGAATATTTATCTTTATTATACAGAACCTGGAGACGAAGACGGCGAACTAAAGAATAGAGTTTACAAATACACTTGGAATGGTCAAACATTAGAAAACCCAACTCTTATCTTGGACCTTCCAGCAATACCCGGCCCCAATCATGATGGTGGAAAATTGATGATTGGACCTGATAATTATCTTTATGGAGTGATAGGAGATCTGAATCATGATGGAATGCTTCAAAACTTTCCGGATGGTCCTAGTCCAGATGATACAGGAATCATATTTAGAATAAGCCCAATTGACGGAACAGTAGCACCAGATAACCCATTCTCTACCGATCCTAGTGATTCACTAAGTAAATATTTTGCATACGGTATTAGAAATTCCTTCGGACTAACGTTCGACCCAGTTACCAAAACCATCTGGGATACCGAGAATGGACCTGCATCAAATGATGAAATCAACATTGTTAAACCGGGATTTAATAGCGGTTGGCAAACAATAATGGGTCCGATATCCTCATCGGGTAATACTGAAAACGATTTAGTTAACTTTGAAGGTTCTCATTATGCAGACCCAATTCTGACTTGGCTAGATCCTCCGGCTCTTACTGATATAGAATTTCTAAATTCTACTAGTTTGGGTGAAGATTATTCTAACAATTTGTTTGCGGGTGATAATAATAATGGAAACTTGTATTATTTTGAGATGAATCCTGAGAGAAATGGATTTATTCTTGACACGGTTCAAGATTTAGTAGTCGACAATGAAGAAGAACAATCTTCCGTAGTCTTTGGGAATGGTTTTGGAAGTATAGCAGACCTAGTAACAGGACCCGATGATGGATTTTTGTATATATTATCGCATGATAATGGAATTATCTACAGAATTACACCTGTATAAGAAGTTTAATTTTTATTCTTTGAATAATTAGAATATTTCAATTTATCGATTGGAATTCCTAAAACTGAGAAATCATATTCATTCCTTTCTTGCCAAAAAATGCGAAAAGCATAATCAAAAGAACGATACAACATATCAAGGACAGAACAGAAAGTTTTGACTATTGCTTTCCATGCAGGATCAAGCACTGTAAATAGGACTGAGTGGCAATTTCAGGTAAAATTTGTTTCACATACCGCCGAACCCGTATACCATAGGGGCCTTAACCCCACCGTGCCATCTTTTGTATTGTATGCGAGGCAGCAACCAATGATAATGTATATTACTCATACGAGTAGCTTTATGGTAACTTAGAACTCCTCTTATTCTCAGAGAGAATAAAACTCAAAATTACGGGTTAACTTATGTCAACTTTGCTAACCACATAAAGATATGACAATAGATCCAGAATTTCCAAAAAATCACAAAGCATATGGTAAGCATCCGGTTTCTACGGATGGTGGTACATGGTATCCTCAA
>JAKDMR010000021.1 GCA_030452275.1 Candidatus Nitrosocosmicus sp.
TGATGATGGCTGGAAGTTACGACTAACGTGTTCTAATTACGCAAGAAGTCTATAGATAACGTGTATTATGAATCCATCAAACCGAAATAACAAATTAATTGCCGAGTACAATGTTTTTAAGATATGTATGTCTGTGAAACTTGTTTTAATTTTCTGAAATCAATTTATTCTGAGAAGCAATTAAAAAAAATTCAAGTCATGTCAAAAGACGAAAATTCAGGATCACAATGTCTCAGCAGCTTTCACAAGAAGCTAGTTGATAGTTTCAAATCATAGTATAAAAAATTTAACCTTGACTCTTTTTTATGACCTTAGAGTCGACGGTGTCGCCAATATTTATGTTAAATTTGTTTGTAAAATTGGAGACAACTTCTAATACATACAGTGAATCCGCATTTGGTGTATAGGAAGGACAAGGTAGCAGGAAAACACATGGCTGAAGATTTTTTTCAATGTGGACGATCTTGCCTGATGAATTAATCCAAATTATGTCGATTGGGAATTTCATGTCCTTCATCCAAAAAGAGTATTTTTGCGGTGACTCAAAAATGAATAGCATTCCTTCGTTTTCATTTAGTGAATCTTTAATTGCTAATCCTTTGGACTGGGAATCGGGGGTCGTTGAAAGACTGACTAGTAAGTTCTCTCCTCCTACCGACACCAAAGCTGTTTGATTTTGTTCTTGTTGTTGCGCTTGGACACTTTCAAATCCATTATTGACTATTGGGATTAGCAGCATTAAGAAAAGAACTAGACATGAAAACCATGAGGAAATAATTTTCTTCAATTGTATCGATGTACTTGCCGTTTGCATAATTTAAACAATACATTTTTTATTATGATATATATGAATATACATATGGAATGCAATTGCAGATGTATAAATTGCAAGAGTCCAAGTTTGACTAGTAACGATTTTGTAGCTTCTGATAGATATGAAGATGCTCATCATACTTGTATTAAATGCGGCATACACTTCAACCATCTAGATGGTGAGCAATTCAAACTTTGCGATATTTGTGGATATCATCCTTCAATTAAGAAATAACCCTTTGGATATTGATCATGATAGGAGTCTTTCCTTGGATAACGCCTCATCGAATTCCTCCTCACTCATTAATTTTCTCCCAATTATTACTTCTTTAATGGTTTTATTACTTGACATTGCTTCTTTGTAAACTTCCGCTGCCTTTAGATATCCTATTATGGGATTCAATAATGTTACCAACACAGGGCTCTTCTGTACGCTCAATTCAAGTTTTTGTTTGTTCGCTTGTATACCATCGACCATATTCTTGGAAAATATAGGTAGAAAATTAATGAGCATGTCGGTGGAATCTAACATTGATCTAACCATCCCTCCAAGCATTACGTTTAATTCAAACTGTCCCGCTTGGGATGCCAGAGTGACTGAAAGATCGTTACCAATTACTATAAAACAAACCATATTCAGAGTCTCAGAAAGAGAAGGATTGACTTTACCCGGCATTATTGAGGATCCTGCATGAACAGCTGGGATAGTGATTTCTGCAAATCCGGTCGTGGGGCCCGAGGTCATCAACCTAAAATCGTTTGACATTTTTGTCAATTCGATAGCAAGATTTTTTATAGCAGAGGAGCAATTCGCAACATCGAGCTTACTTTGTAGAGAATAGAATAAGTTAGGAGACGGCTTCAATGGCAATCCAGAAATAATTGCCAGATTTTCCACCACAAAAGGTTGATAACCTTTTGGAGTATTTGCGCCCGTTCCTACGGCCGTTCCCCCAAGGGCGACATAATAGAGTTGTTCCAGAGATCGGTGGATAAATTCTTTTGATTTTAATAGTGCAAACATGTACGAGCTAAATTCGTCACCCATGGTGACCGGGATTGCATCCATCAAGTGAGTTCTACCGATTTTTATGTCATCTTTAAACTCAATTGACTTTTTTTCTATCGAACGGATCAATTGGTCTAATGATCGTAGCAACTCTTGACAATTCATGATTATGGAAATATGAATGGCTGTAGGAGAGGTATCGTTACTTGACTGCGACATATTTACATGGTCATTTGGGCTGATTATTTCGTAAGAACCCTTTGCTTTGCCAAGGATCTCTAGTGCCCGGTTTGCAATTACTTCATTACAATTCATATTAAAAGCTGTACTTGCTCCCGAGTTAAGTGTCTCGATGACAAATTGATCAGACAATTTTCCTGCCAAAATTTCATCACAGCTACTGATTATTGCACTGGCAATTTGGGACGGCAACACTCCGAGGTCTCGATTTGTTATAGCCGCTGCTTTCTTGATCATTAAGAAAGACTTAATAAAGTTCCTATGTGGAGGGATTTTTGTTATTTGATACTGTTCCTTCGCTCTTGTAGTGAATGGACCATAATACGCATTTTCTGGGACTGCTACCTCGCCTAATGAATCCTTATCAATTCTAGTTTTTTGAGACATAGATTTCATTTTTGAGAGGGGTATTTAAAATGTACAATGCGACATTCAAGCTTCGACTAGCCACCCTAAATTGGACTATGACTATGATTTCTGTTGGATTAGAATGAAAATAAATCGATTCTTTTTTTATATACAAAAATTACATGTTATGATTAATTTAATAAAATTGAAATAACAGTTTTATTAATATTTATCTTTATTTGATCTATTCGTTAAAATAATGAAATAATTATAAGAAGAAGTTAGAAAGGCTGGTTATTGATCTAACTTGACAATATCACATAAAGGTATATTTATATCGAGTATTTATATACCCCCAAGGAAACGAATAATGCCCCAAACAAAGCCAATGGTAAGTATAGAAAACGTTGTGGCATCTGCAACGGTCAATCAAACTATAAATTTAAACTTGATAACACAAATATTTCCCGATGTTGAATATCATCCAGATCAATTTCCAGGGTTAGTATTTAGATTAAAAGCGCCTAAAACTGCTACCTTAATTTTTAGTTCAGGGAAAATGGTTTGTACCGGTGCAAAATCAGAAGAACAAGCTATCAAGGCAGTAAGAAGTGTGGTTCAAAAGTTACGGAAAGGTGGGATTCCTGTAGAAAATGATCCAATCATCGAGATTCAGAATATTGTTGCCTCCGCAAGTTTGGGAGGCAAAATCCATTTAGAATTAGCAGCTAGAATATTGCCGAGGAGTATGTACGAGCCCGAACAATTTCCGGGATTAATCCATAGGATGTTAGATCCAAAAACGGTAATTTTGTTGTTTGCCAGTGGTAAGCTTGTTTGCACCGGTGCAAAAAAAGAAACCGAAGTATATAGGGCAGTCACCAATTTGCACACTCTTTTGGAAGAAAAGAATTTAATGATATACGAAAGCTAAAATTCTATTATCTCTTCTTTTATCGCGTCGTATTCGTTCTTATCAATCCTAGCGTTGTCATTCAAGATTTTGATAATCCGAAGTATTGGAATTGCACTCCTTATCCCATATGGGAAGTGATCAAACATATCTTGAGGCCTTTGCTGTCTATCGACAAGCACTACTACTCCACTTATAACTGATTGATTGGTCAATGATTCTATTCCAGATAAAATTGAATGTCCAGTTGTAATTACATCGTCAACAAATAATATTTTTGAACTTGGTTCTAGTGTGCCCTCTATTTTTTTCTGCGTACCATAGCTCTTAATGTCCTTCCTGATGTATATATGAGGTTTAAAGAGTTCGTACGACAGAGCTGAACCAAAAATGGTCCCTGAAGTTGGTACAGAGCATATATAATCAAAACTTCCAAAGCCAATTTGAGATTGAATAAGGTTTTTCAGTAAAGAAATTGTCTTTCTGAAATACAATGGATAGCTCTGCAGGATTCGCAAATCCAGATAGAAATGGCTCTTACTGCCACTCGATAGTTTAAAATTTCCAATCTTGATAGCATTTCTATCGAATAAAAAAAGTACGAGATCTTCCTCCAACTGCAACCTATCTTTTTCGTTCAACTTCTTCTAATTAGATGATCTTTGATTTTATATGTTACTCGTTCTTACATAACCTATTATGCCGGAAATATGGCTAGGTTATGGCGACTCAGAGATCATTTTGGATATCAAATATGAAAATATTTCCCAAATACCGAGACCCTCTATGAATAAGATAGATTTGAAGAAATTAGAAATTGAAATACAGAACAAACTAATGATAAGAGAATCAACTCTGATCCTGATTACAAGCCCATTTTTCTTTATTCTACCAATATTGACTTATATCCAAAAAATGTCCAAAGATTTGAACATCAAAAATATTGAATACTGTATACTATCAAAATCAATTCCTCAGAGAATAAGACAACAGCTTAATGAAAATGGTATTAGCTTAAATAAACTAGGTAGCGATGAAGTATTGGAAAAGGTAAACAGATTTAGCAACACCATCTTAATAGATAGGATCGAATATGATCCGGTATTTGGATTTACTGGGTCCCCGGTCAGACTACTGAGGGAATGCTATCCAGATGAAATGAACCAAGTGTACACATTCATATTTGATTCATTACCTCAGCCTGGTCAGTATACGGATCCTCTGAAGTTGGCGATTGAGGTCATATCTAAAATTAGTTCTCAGTCGATACACTTAATTTCTAATAACGATGGAATTGACTCGGTATTCATCGGTGACTTTTCATATTCTTTTAACGAAGCCATTCAAAGATTTAAGTCAATAACACAACCAACTGTTGAATCTTCAAAATCCGCAATTATTTCAGGTAACACTAACTATTCCTGCCAAATGACGCTTGGAAATAGTTTAAACCTCTTATGGAATAATTATCACGCAGTGAGTGACAATGGAATAATAATATTATTATCGGAAAATCGTGGTGGAGTAGGTAATGGGACGTTGCTTAAACTCGTTGAAAACAGATTGGATTTAGAGGGGCTAAATAAATATCAATATTCAAAAGATTTAGAGCACATTAATTTTCTGAAAATGTTAAGAGAAAAATATGAGATCTTTTTAATTTCAAGTCTTCCCCGAATTTATTCAGATAAGTTGGGATTGAAATCGTTGCAAAGGATAAAGGATGGGTTAGGGTTGGTAATCGAGAAGAATGGTAAATATTCAAAATCCACCATAATTCCAAATTCGGAAATTACACTGGTTAATGTTTAAATATTCAAACAATATTTGAATAGAGAATATTTGTATTCTACGCATCATATTGTTGTCAAGGTTAAACTCAAAAGGTACAAGTTCTCTAAAGATTAGAAAGACTATACTTGATTTCTCGCAGATTCGCTTCTGTCTTAAATCCTGTTGGTGAAAAAATGGTCGGGGTCGCGTTAAATCCATCCGTAATCAACTTATCAATAATTTTGGTAAGTGGATGGGTACTATTCTTCATTAATTTCCCAAACTCGTCACTGTTGTAATGATATGGAATATGGTCCAATTCTTTGGAGGCAATCTCGAAAAACCGCTTGTTAGAATTCATTTCTTGTTTACTAAGATTTGCCCCTTGTGCCGTCCTTGTTTCCGTTTCAAGTATTTCAGCCAGTATTTTGAAAATCACGGTTTTATCGAATATGCGAGATATCCATAATGGACCTCCCATTCTCATCTTCTTCTGACACAACGGACAATTCACTTCTGAAGGACCTTTTTTCATCAATTCTCGATACCCACATTCGAAACAATGAAGAATATATCCTAATTTGTCAGACATCTTATTCGCCAAATAATTGCTTTTGGATACTTTGCAATAAACTCGAATATAATTTCTGTATGAATGTGCAAATATTGGATTGATGTATAGATCAAGCCTAGAAGCAACTAAAGATGTACAGGATAATAACAACCTGGTACCTATTTCCAGAGAATATCTAGTTCTCAAAGGTATCCCATAATACTTCCTATAACAAACTCGTGGATAAACACCCTGCAGTACAGCAGTGTCGGTTGCAGTAATAGAGATCATACCGTCATTTTCAATTGCACGCAAGATACAATCCAAAAAAGGTGCAGGCGTTCCGAAAGGATCCAAATCAATTACCGTTGCGCGTCTATCAAAATTAGCATTAGCAGACAGGAAACTACAGATCTCAGAAGTATGAAAATTTGACTTATGGTAAATATTGTTGATCATGGCATTAACCTTCGCAGTTTGAGTTGATAACATATTAAAATCATTGAAAACTACTTTCTGTATCTGAGGGATTTCTTTCCCGACTCTTACTCCTCTTGCTCCCAACCCACACATGGAATCAACAAAGGAAATATTCTTCCTTGATTGATCAATGGAATTTCGGTATATCAAAATGGAAATATCTCTATTAAATTTTGCAGCTGGATTAAAGAAAGCAGGAAATTTAGGAGGCTCCTTTTGATTTATGGCTAGCGATGGAACCAAAAGTGTGACTTCCCCTTCTTTGATCTTTGACCAATCATATTCGCTGTTCTTTCTTTCCAAAGTCTAAAGGGAAGTTTATCCCATATTTATTTAATCTCAATCCTAGATTATGTGAGTAAAATCACAATTCATTGACATTTCCGCGTATAAAATAAAGTCTGCACCATTCTATTGAATGATTTTTCTTCTCGAATTAAAATTTGTTTTTCATGGAGTTGAATTTTAGATCCGTTTTCTCAGTAAATTGAAAAGTTTTTGCCTCAAAGATGACAAAATTATTGAGGATTTGAAATAAATTGTCCAAGGATAGGAGTTGACTTAACTCGTCGGAAATTTTTTAATTGAACTGCAACTTTATGTTTTTCCAGTTTTGGAATTTTGAGTTGATAATTCAAAGCAGATCCCAATATTAAACAATATTGGATATATTCGCGCTAAAGCGGTAGAGGCCGTACGAAGTGAATTATAGTTCTTGTAGATATAATATATAGATCTAGGGTAAATGCGGAATGATCAAATATTTCGCTACAGATGGTGATATAGGGGGTTGTAACATTGTTCTCTCAGAAACAAATTGATGACATAGTGTAAGCGCAATTCATACTACCGATCTACTGTAGCTATAAACAAATCATAGAGAATTTGCTCAATTTAATTCGTTTTTGTTATCTAGCCAAATTAATGATTTATTACATGTACCAAATTCTAGTACCTGGTCGAGAATCTCGCTATCCTAGTAACCCTCTTTCTAAATCTATTTTTCAGACTAACTATGATGTTCCAACATATTGTACCTTAAATAATTTCATGAGTTTCCTTTTTTCTACAACCCGTCAAAACCACAGTTTCATAACATAGTTTAACATAGTAGATTCCAAGCAGGAATAATAGAATCTGAATTATTTTGGATCAACTAAGAGTATCAACTAGGAATTCAAAAAGCATATAACCAATTTAATAAAAGGTTCTGTTTTATTATGGTGATTTAGCTCATTCATGCTAGTAATCGAGTATTTCATTAATATAGGATTAGGAAACTCAACTACGATAGAGAAGATGCTGTTAGGCGGAATTGACGAAGCTGGGAGAGGGTCTGTGATTGGTCCGCTAGTAATCGCAGGTATCTCATTCGACCCAACAGGAATAGAAAGTATTAGGAATGAGGGGATAACAGATTCTAAAAAACTTACATCCCAAAAAAGGGAGAATTTGTATACTAAAATTTTACAAACAGCTGTTTCTGTTTTCGTATGTAGGATTAATCCGGTAACGATTGACAAGTACGTGAACCATAAAAAATTGAATGTCCTAGAATCAATATTTATGACCATCACCGCAGATAATATTAACGCAGACAAAATTATTATTGATGCATGTGACGTAAGGCCTGATCGATTCAAACAGTCAATACTAAAAAACTTGACTAACAAGTCAGTCAAGATATACTGTTTTCACAAAGCTGACACAGACAATTTGATAGTTTCTGCAGCATCTATAATTGCCAAGGTAACTAGGGATAGAGAGATTAAGAAAATAGAGGAGACTATATGTAAAAAAATAGGCTCAGGATATCCCTCTGATCCATCAACAAAATTATTTCTGAGAAATCATCTTTTTGATAGCGAAAATAAAGAATACATTAGATTCTCATGGAGTCCCGTCAAGAACCTAATAAACGAGTGCGTTCAGACAAAGCTTTTCTAATAACTTTTACCTAGCAACCACCTATCTTAGATATCTGGCATGAATTAATGAATGATCCTTATCAAAAGGCTCTAGATTAATAATCTGCAAAATTTGGAATTGATTATTCTCAAGTTTCTTCGCTTCGTTTTGAGTTACCAACTTAGGATCCGTCAACACGTCGATACTTCTCGTCTTGATGACTATTATCAAATCGCCTCCGGATTTTAGGTAACATTTGCAATTATTGATCGCGATATCAGTTTGATCGGGTTGTGCAATGTCCGAGTACACTACGTTCACTAATCCATAATACGAATAATAGTGCAAAAATCTTCTTGCATCCATTAAAATAGGAATGATATTTTTTCTTCTTGATGCGACATTTTCCAATAATTCCCTTGCGACACGAACAGACGGTTCTACTGCAAATACTATTCCTTTATTCCCCACTATGTCTGAAACATGACTCACGGTTGTTCCAGTTGATGCACCCAAATAAAGCACTGAAGAAGATTCTTTAATTGGATTTTCCTTAAGATTCTTAAATATTGCTCCGGCTAATTTACTTCTATAAGGTTCCCAAATTCTATATTCCAGATCGTCAATTTTTATTATTTTTTCACCATAAATACTTTTTCCTGTGTCAAGATTTTGGGTTGCCAGATACTTCTCCTTTGCATGGTCTACCAAAATAACAAAAGACCCATTATCGTATGATTTATACAATGATAATTGGTTCATCTAATACACCTTCTACTGAACACAATCCATTACTTTTTATTTGATTTATGGAATCTTTTTTTGAATTTATTCTTCTTAAATTTAAAATCTCTATCTCCATCTCTATCTCTATCTCTCCCGTATTTCTTTCCTTTATTTCTAGTATATGAATCCCTATCGCCACGTTTGAAATTTTGCTGTTGTTGTCTCTGTTGGATTTCGGAAGGTTCCTTATACTTTTCTTGAATTTCTGTTATCCTATCATTCAACTTACTTGCCAACGTATTGTTGGATTCTGGATTACGACTATATAGATCAACTCTGGCAGCGATTGCAGCTTTTGAAGAAATGGCCCTTGCCAACTTGCCCCTCTGCCACTTTGGTGCTGAATGTATCACAGGATGTTGAAAAAGCAAGCCATGTTTTGGTGGATTAGCGCCAGTTTTCAAGGTTCTAAATAAGGCCTTCTCAGCACCAAGAATCTGGATCGTACTGGATGACAATGAAGCTAGCCTCTTTAAGCTCCCTGCTTTGGCGATCAGTCGTGCTCCGACTGTGGCAGTTAGTAATTCCTTTAGATTCGGTGATATCATTTCCATGGACAGATCAATGTGGTCCTCTAATGTCTTTCTAATTTGTGCTAATGAAATGACTTCATTGGCTAAACTTTGCAATATTAATAAATTTTCTTCTGTAATTTTTCCTCCCTTGCTTCTATTGGCAGTCATTAGAATGATTTCAATTTTGTTTTCCGGGATATCCAAAGTTTGTAAGAATTCTCCTGTTAATTCTTCCCGCTTTCCAACCTTGGACACAATATTTGCATATGTTGCAATATTTTGAAGTAGATTATCCAATTCAGGAAAGTGAAGGCCATACCATTCTCGCATACGAGTTCCAACCGTATTTAGTATCTTATCTATCTCATCCAATGCATTGATGGATTGACTGATATGCAAATCCAATTGCTCTGATGCTTCCTGAACTCTTATGGAAGACCATTTGAGAGCAAAATCTCTTAAATCATCTAACATGCTACCCTCTGGACCTGGAGGGCCATGTGGATTAAAACCGTACATCGGTGCGTAAAACCTAATTTTGTCGATCTGAAATTGTTTTTCATCGAAGTCAGAGATTATTTCAGCATTAAACATATTATTTTTCAAATAATCTATTAATTCGGGATAATTTGTTTGCAATAATTCAGGTTTAACTTTAAAAAATTCCAAGCTTTCCGAAATTTCTTCAAAGTCCCTATTCTTAATTTTAAGGTGGGATTTTACAGGGTCATGAAATTTCTTAAAGGATTGGGTTTGATTCTTTTTATCTACAATAGCAATGCCTAACTCAAGAATCAAAAATTTGTACACATTGTCAGTCATAAATCTAAATTCAAGATAACTTAAAAGATAAAGAATAATAACTTTGTTATTTCGTGATTGCAAACAATATTAGCAAGATGTAACGAATTTGAAAAAAGAACTGAAAATATAATGCTTCTTAACGCCAATGTAATTGTTGATGTTAATGCTTCTCAAATCCAACCAATGTATAATTAACTAACCCGTAGGAAATCTATCCAAAAGGGAGAGGAATATTAATTCCCTGCTCGTTTAGTTGCTTTTGTACATCGTCGAATATTTTACCCGCAAGATCCTCTTCGTTGCTTGGTACATCCCGTTTATCAGTATCGGATGTAGTTGTAGTTGTAGTTGTTTCGTCAGATACGGCAGGTGACCCCTCAAAAGTCGTACTTGTCTTTTTAACCTTGTAACCATCAGCAGAAACCGAAACAGATACGTCAATGGTCCCGCCAGAATCTATGACACCAGGTGGTATATTCACACTATACTTCCCAAGCGAGTCTGTAGTACCCGAGAATGAATCGTCGTTAATCGTGCCAGTAATGACACTGTTTGTCAAAGGATCATTTGTAATAGCGTCATTTACCCCTATGACAATTTTTTGGTTTGTACCTTGTCCAGTTTTGTCAATACTGACATCCATGGATTTAAGTTCTAACGGTGTTGAAGTATTTGCAACAATATTTACTTTGGCAAATTTCACTGAAGATAGTGGAGAATAGCATTGCAATTTTGCAGTTAATGACTGTGATCCATTTTTGAGGTTATTTAACCCCGGTTCAAGTACCATACTCCAACTTCTATAATCATTAGTTCCGTTAATGCCCCCAGGTTTCGTTTTCTTAAAATTAGATTGGTTAGCGCTAGTAGGTGCTATCACGCCTGCGGTATTACCATCAGCTAAAAGTACCTCACAATTATAATTATTTGGATATTCCGAACTGCCGTTAATATTTATGGGCTTATCAATGTCAATTGTTTCACCATTAGAAGGTGATTCTATTGCGATCCCAGTCACTGGAAGTGCTAAATCTTCATTAGCCGAGTTGATAGTAGTCGTACTTAGATTATTCTTAGACGGACCTGTAATATTTTCGCCAGTTAATGCCAAATCTGTGGAGGTTGTAGGAAATGTTCCATTAAATTTTGTTCCCGTTACATTAACACTATAGTGGGCCTTAGCAGTACCCCCCTCACAAGCTAATTTTGAAGTGATTTTATTTGAGCCTTCATGTAGGTTTGCGTAGTTGGAATTGAATTTGTAGTTCCATTTAGAAAAGTCCTTTGCACCAAGGGGACCAGTTCCATTTACATATTGATATGGAAAAATACTATTAATCACTATCGAAACATCGCAATTAGTCAAATTACCATTGTCTGATACTGAAAAACCTTCGACGGAAAGCCTTTTTCCTGTGATATCAAAATAATCGGTCCCGTTGAGAAAAACCTGATCACCATTTGTGGGATTTGTAATTCTGACTCCATAAGGGTTCTCAACCAATGGAGGAGTAGATGAAGGGGCAGTAATAGAGGCGGAATCTGAATTTTGATTATTGGTTTGTGGTAGAATTTGTGCACTTGCACTGGATAGGAGTCCACCAAGAAATATAAAGGTAGAAAAAACAAGCACGATGGAAATCTGATAAATCAAACTAAAAATAATGCTTTCCAAAAATATTAAAAGTTTGTTATTTTTTCAACAAGTTCAAAATAGCATAAAAATTCAGGTAATTTTTTTACTATAAAGATCATGTTGTTACAAATTTTAAATAAATACAAATATTATTTTTTATCTTAGTAGGTTCTAAAATCTTGTATGGATTTTGGGTTTCTCGGTGGTAAAAAAAATAAAGATCAGGACCGAAATAAAAGTAAAAAAAAAATCATAGCAATCACCCAGAATGTTATTAACGGATTGATTTCTTATGCTAAAATGCATCATCCTTATGAGGGCATACTAATCTTAGAAGGTGAACGAAAAAAAACAGAGATAATTATAAATAATTTGGTCATCCCACCTTTTTCTGTCCATGGACCATTCTATTCAGGGTTTCCAATAAACGAATTGCCATTTGACTTGAAATATTTGGGGACAGCTCATTCCCATCCTAGTGGTTCAAGTCAACCTTCCCTTGAGGATTTAAATCATTTCTACGGTTTAATCTCAATCATTATTTGTCATCCCTATGATGAAGAGGATATTCATGCATACAATAGTCATGGTAGGGAAGTGCCACTTGAAAGAAGAATTTAGCAAGGAAATTACTGTTTCTTGCTCAACTTGGCCCTGTACTCCAATGATCTTCCGATTAGAATGAAAGCGATGCTAGTAATGGAAATCATTAGTCCAGGTGGTAATATCCACCACCAATATCCTAAAATTTCAGCGGACGAGAAGTGAGCATCTTGCAACATTTGACCCCATGTGGGAAAAGATGGATCTCCAAATCCCAAAAAGCTCAAGGCTGATTCGGCCAAAATTGCTGCTGGCACCGTAAGCGCAAAATTGGCAAGGGTAAAGGGGATTAACTGAGGTATAATATGCCTTAACACGACTTTAAAGTCAGATTCACCCATCAATTTAGAAGCTTCAACATAAGGATAATTTTTAATTTGAACACTAAATGTGCGGTTTATCAAGGCCAATCCAGGCCAACCAAACAAAACAAAGAGACCAATCAAAAATAAGAGACTCCTTCCAAAATTAAGTGATAATATTATAAATAATACCATCGTTGGAATCGAAAGAAAAATATCAATCACTATAACCATAAGCGTTCCTGTTTTCCCACCTTTATAACCAGCAATCAATCCATAGAAAAGACCAATTGTTGTCGAAGTTGAAGCAACTGCGACTCCGATAAGGAGCGCTACTGGAGTTCCAATCATAATCCCGAAGGCTATGTCCCGTCTAAATTCATCTGTTCCTAATAATCCAAACACTTTGCCTTCTATTATTAGATTTATTTCTCTTAGAATGGCGTCATTATCAAAAGAGTAAGTAGTGAATATAAACTGATATGTTCCTTTGAGAGGTATATTTGAATTAGTCTCAGAAAAGATAATTTTTTCCGCAGGCAATTCACTTAAGGAAAAGTTAAACAAATTTGAATATTCCATCAAGGAATCAATTACTTCTTTAGATGAAGAAAAAACTCTTTGAGACTGTTCGTGTTGCTGTGAGCTTAAATTAGATAATTGAGCCCCACCATTGGTTTGAACGCCTGGTACGGAGTCTAATGAATTGAAATATATAATAAATGCCAATCCATCGGGCCTTTTAACCGAAATTTCTACTGCTGGAGGAATATCACCAAATTCTAAAGAAAATGGTATACTAAAACCAGACGGAAATTGCCCAAATATGAATTCGTAATCAAAGGTAAGGTTATCCATTTTAAAGTCGGTTTCTGTATAAGTTGAAATTACTGCCTCGTCCTTGGAATATATCTTATGTTCGGGTAATTGCTCCTGAAACGGTATCAAGAAATAATTAACCCAAGCAGGGGCAGCATTTTTGGGGTAGTTAATCCAATGAAAGGGATTATTCCATTCTGATCGTTCCTTTGCTGGAATATATAAAACAGTATAGATAGTGATCCCGATCAAGAACAAAAGCAAAACAATACCCAAGACTCCGCCCTTGTAGTTCTTTAAACGAAATTTCATTTTATTCGTCAAAATAAGTAAACCACATCCTCTAGCTCATTCGTCTCCGGTTCTAATTCTAGGATCCAAAAATGATAGTGTAAGGTCTAGTACCAATCTTGTCAATAAATAAAGCAGTGTAAAGAAGTATACTAGACCTATGATTAAAGGAGAATCATTTTGAATAATTGCATTGTAAAACAGGTTTCCCATGCCTGGCCAATCAAATATTTCTTCAATCAATATAGACCCTCCCAAAGTTGCTGTAAGTCCTAATCCCAGCATTGTAGTCAATTGGGGCCCAGCATTCTTCAATGCGTGCTTGAGCAATATCTTTCTAGAAGGTAAACCAATAATTCCTAAGGTTTTTATATAATCCTCATCAATTATCCTCAAAATAATATATTTA
>JAKDMR010000296.1 GCA_030452275.1 Candidatus Nitrosocosmicus sp.
AACGATAAATTGTTTAATCCCAGCTAAATAGTTTGAGTTAGGCGACAAAGCAGTACCTTCCAATAAATATGGGATTGATACAAAGAGGGAGCTTGTAAACCCAATCAACGATGGTGAAAAGAGAAAATCCTTGTCCCTTTACAGCAACACAGTGGAAAAATTCCTGTCCTTTTATTATGAATCTATGAACCATGCTCCTCATCCGCACCTTGTAGCTGATGAAATAATTCAAGCAATTGCTAATTCTTCCAGCGTTGAGAATGGAGGTACTCCATTGAGAGTTACTGTAGGAAAGGATTCCAAAGAGTATTCAAAGCAAAAAAAGGAGCTATCTGATAGAGACTTTCACGAATTATTAGAAAAGAAATTATTGAAATGAAATGACGTTTGGTGGTCAGGAAATTGCATAATGAAATATACCTATATTTGTTTTATACTTGATTACTGGAATGGTTATGTGCCTCACACAGGTATCTTATTATGATTTTTATAATAAAACTCCAAATTTAGTTAGAACATTGTTGTTCATATTCAATAAATATAGTCAAGCTATTCACATATTTTTTAGATTGTAACCAATCAAAAGGTAGATTGGTAAAACTGCAAGAATGTTCTCTCGACCTATAAACTAAATAAAAAACAAACTCAATCTAATATTCTATTTTTAGCCAGATCTGGTCCAACATATTACTTTCTTATTTCGACTACACCTATTTGTCCATTCTTTATGCCTTCGTAGTATAATTTGATCTATTGTCAAATATCTCATCTTGCCCATCGAATATCCTTTGATTTGTAATAGCGGGTGCTCCGCTTTGACAATGTTCCTCTCCACCTTCTTCTTGAGTAAATATTATGTATTTCTTTAATGGAGGCTCCAGAGATGTCAACCCCTCATAGACTTTCTTGGGTTGGCCAGGAAATGAATCATCCTTTTCACCCTCTAATACGAGAGGAGGACATTTAATATTGCTCAAAATATCTTTGGTTGAGTATTTCTTAGCACCGGTAATCAATTCGTACGGTGAATTAGTTCCAGTAGTCCACATCCCGTGTTTCATATTGAATCTTACATTCTGATCCGATTTCATCAAATCCTCAAATGTCGTATTTACAAGTTGTGAATTGCCTGATTCGATTGCATCCAGAAGCGATTTTGGCAGACTTGATTTGATTGCATCGTATCCATCATAGACCCCATCAAAAAGAACACATGCCGATATCCTTGATTCAAATGCCGCAGCCCTTGCCGCCAAATACCCGCCCATGCTGATTCCCATTAACGCGATACGTCCCTGGTCTACATCGAATTCTTTACTTCTTGATACTATACCGTTTAGCATATATTTTCTAAACAAACATTCAATCAGTAATATATAACAAGCCAGAATGATGATGTTTTTCTTGTTAAAGTTTTATTTGGCACGTATAAGTGCTTAGATTATATATGCTAAACGGTATATAAAGTCGAATATAGGCGTTACCACCTTTTCCCAATCATGTCTAAAAGGTATTTTCTGCTTACGAATCACTTCTCCCTGCCCTGGGCCTTCAAAAGTCAAGCAATTGTATCCCCTCTCTATAGTAGGAGCTGCAGCATAAGAATACAATTCTTCTAGTATCGAATCAAATCCTCCATGAACTATCAGTGTGGGATAATTATTACTGTTTGACATATCAAATTTTCCAATATGTTCTTCATTACCTGGTTGATTTGCATCGCCCATATTTTCGATATTTTGATATCTGGTATTTTGTTTATCAATATGATAGTAGTAACCTAGTAGAGTTGTTCCTTCATAAGGAATTTCTACAGAATCAACTTTAAACGAAAAAGTTGATATCGCATTTCTAAAACATTCTTTACTATTTCCTATGGATATGTGAAATCTTGGATCATCATGCTCCACTAACAAGAATCCTGCAGTCCGATAGTAATTGGATGCTCGTAAAAAAGCCTCATTTGCACTTTTCATATGGCCCTCGGTTGTGCACCTCTCGGCATAGCTGTGAATTCTCTTCGCAGTTTTTGTCCATTCCTCATACCAACTCTCAAAATCGCTTTCTTTAATACGATATGCTGTCGAGAGACATTCTCCAATATCTGCTCCTTTGTAGTAGGATTCAGCAATCGTCCTAAGCAATAAAGAAGAAAAAGTTGGATCATCAAAAATCAATTTCAAAGTTGAGTTAAATAAAGGAGACCTTCAGATAGCACTATGAATTCTGCATATGTAATAAAAGATACTATGAGAGTCATTTCAGACCCCATTTAGCTTGACTTTTCAGATAGTTTTTTTAGGAGTCCATTGTTAGTTCTTGATCGCCATTTTTTAAAGCTTGGTAACTAGGTAATCTGGATGATAGTAATTATTTCCATATTCAAACAAACTAACTTTCATGAAGATAAGATACTCATAGCCATTTCAAAGATCGTTATCGCGGTACTAATAATTTATGATTTATAAATATCAATTTGCAATCTAGAAGTATGATCAAGCCCATGGCAAATGACGATGGTAATAGTGATAATAGGAATAGTTTAGTGATTAAACCAACTGAGTTAAAGAAAAAAATGGATAAAGGTGATGATATTTTTATTTTGGATGTCAGAAGTAAGCAAGAACATGATCTGTGGACTATTTCCTATGATAATTATCCAGATTCCCTTGTAATTCCAGTAGATACTTTATCTTCTCTAGAATCTCTAAGACAGATTCCAAAGGATAAAGAAGTTATTACGTTTTGTGCTCATGGTCAAAGGTCATCTATGGCCGCAAGAACTCTCGCCTCTTTAGGATATAATGTTAGAACTGTTGATGGTGGTATGGCCGGATGGAGTAGATTGTATGATGTTGCTGAAGTAAGTTTCGATTCAAATATTACATTAAAGATTTGGCAAATAAGACGCATATCAAAGGGGTGTATGAGCTATGTTATTGCATCTACAAAAGATAAGAAAGCAACAATTATTGATGCAACGTGTGATATTGACACTGTTATCAATAAACTACTACAAGAAAATGAACTTACTGTAAGCAGAGTAGTTGATACCCATATGCATGCAGATCACCTTTCAGGCTCAATCAGAGTTGCTAAAAAATATGGATCAGAGGCAGCAATTAGTTCATTTGAAAACTACTCCACACAACAAGTATCATCTGAAAAGGATCCAAAATATAGACTAATTTCAACAGGACAAAAATTTGAATTAGGAGATGGATTCTATTTAGAAGCAATTCACACCCCTGGACATACAGATGGTAGCATGAGTTTCTTATTAAGGACTCATAAGGTTACTAACAATGAGGAAATAAACAACCAGAAAATAAGTACAGATGATTTTGCCGAACATAATGACAATAATGACAATTCAGGGTACTATCTTTTTACGGGTGATACCATTTTTGTAAATGGAGTAGGAAGACCAGATCTTCGTAATAAATCACAGGAGTATACCAATAAACTTTACCACACTTATCAGAACGTGATATTTAACCTACCTGACAAAACAATTATACTCCCAGCTCACTACAGCTCCAGTTTTGAACATGAAAAACCCGTTCTTGATTCATTGGGGTCAATTAAACAAAAACTG
>JAKDMR010000297.1 GCA_030452275.1 Candidatus Nitrosocosmicus sp.
TGACAAATAATTGATATCTGATTTATTGTATTTGGTATGGATTGTTAAGGGTGTGACTAAGGGTCATGATCTTTTTTAAAAATTTTCTCGAACAATCAATTGCTCCAGTAAATCTATAGCATATTAAGTATTTGATACTTTTTGGATTGTTATTCTGCTTTTCTATCTTGAATTTATATTAAACTATTAAACATAAATCCTAACCTGAAGAACAAGTATTAATAAATCGAGCTCATGTACTGAAAATCCCTCATTAAAGAAAAAGATGTGAAAAATACGATGGGGAAATCATAATTAAAACAGAACCTCCAGTAACAGAATATAATACCTACGAGAAGTTAGGTAATAGTACGACGAACCAATCTTGGCATAACATGTTCACGAAACTATTTGCAAGATGTGAGAAGAACATTGAGAAGAACTAGCTTGGACTGGTTCAGATCTCCTATTGTATGATAATCTATATGAAGATAATTTTGAGATAGGCGTCAATTCAATAACTGCTCGTCTTGATTTGGTCGTAATAGAATTATTGGATCTCAATTTGTTTCAATTAGGTAAATGAATATAAATAAAAGGTAGACTTATAATCATCAAATTTTTTTTTATTTTTTTGTTTTTATAGATTAAAAGCTATATCATTAGCGATGTCTATTGAAATTAAACAAGAATTAAATCATTTAGGATATGCGTTTGAATCAGAAGGTAGAGAAGCATATGTGATAAAATTTTCTTCAATTACAGAGGCGGGATCAGCAGATATTAGTTTTTGTTATTACGAGGGAGATAAAGCGATAAATTATATATCTAAATCAAATGCAGGAATTATTTTATGTAAGAAATCAATGATCGGTAAAATTAATCCTAAGGATGGACCACAATTTTACTTTTTAGAAAATCCCCGCCTTGCGTTTGTTCAATTGTTTCAAAAATATAATATTACCAATAAAATAAGAGAGATATCACAATATTCAACATTGCATGATTCGGCCAAAATTGGCAAAAATTGTTCTATTGGATCATATTCTGTCGTTGATGAGGATTGCGTTATTGGAGACAATTGTATCATTGGTAATCGAGTTAGTTTAAAGAATTGTGTTATTGGAGACAATTGTATCGTACAAACAGGAACCGTTATCGGCGAAGATGGATTTGCTTATGAAAGGTATGATTCTGATGAACTGATACGCTTTCCTCATATCGGAAAAGTTATAATATCTGATAATGTGGAAATTTGTGCTAATTGTTCCATTGCAAAAGGCTCATTATCAAATACAATAATTGAGAGCGGTACCAAATTAGATGCGTTGGTACATTTAGCTCACAATGTGAAAATAGGAAAAAATTGCGAACTCACTGCAGGTACCATCATAGGAGGAAGCACAATTACAGGTAATTCAATATGGACTGGGCTAAATTCTACTCTTAAAGATAATATTAGGATAGGCGATAATGTAATAGTAGGAGCGGGTGCTATGGTGATTAGAGACGTAGAGGATAAAGATATTGTAGCCGGCGTTCCTGCTAAATCCATAAAGAACAAAATAAACACCAATTTAACTTTCCTTATGGCTGGACAAAAAGATTGATTCGATCAACATATTAAAGTTGGTCGATTCCACAGTAATTTATTGAACTAAAGTATTTTGTATACTGACAAAAGTAATATAAAGATGACACGGCTAATTCTGGCTTTGTTAACTTAATCGTTTTATTACCGCAATGGATTCTAAAATTTAGATAAAATTTTCTATTGTGATTATGTGTAAATAAATCGAGTCATTGTTTTATATGGGCTAGTCTGTATTCTTCAAACTATAGATGAGAGTTGTTAAAACATTCTGTCCTATGCTTGACGTATATATTGTTTGGTTCTCTCTATCTCGGGCTTTTCTCAAATTGGAGAATGAATTTGATGTTGTAGTTTGAGGAATCTGCAGCCCTGGTATGATACCCCGGTGTATCCATCATTTATAGAAACAGGATGCTTTCCCTTTTCAATAATCTTGACTAAACTGAAATGAATCATTCTTCATGCTGCAAGCATGTTACCTTCTTTAGATATGGCTAGTGCAAGAATTTCTCTGTTTTTAAGCTCGATAGCAGGCGGCTCATACCTAAATGTACTCTCATCCTTTAATTCTAATCAAGTTTCATCAATAATATGCTCTTGAACCTTTCTTTCCCTCCTTTAATTCTTGTGATGATATTTCTGAATTCATCTCCAGTTAGAAACATGACAAATTTAATAATGTGGAAATAGGAAAGTATCATGATGACCTTCTAAACGGTAAACAATGATAATACAATTACAAATCCTGGTAAATAAACTCTGAACATGTTCTCTTTTTTTACCCATATATCAGAAATATATCATCTTTAGCTATGGGATTTCCTTGTGTACGCAGAGTCGGTTAAACTGACCGCACCCTTAATGCATTAATAATTGGGTTATTGAGGCATTATCCCGTTCTAATATAAAACGCTTGTTTGCCGGATCTTAAGAAGTTCATTCAGGTTATCCATTCATGCTACATTCTTTATTGGTTTTCAACTTGCAATTCTTATCGTGTCTCCAGCTTCCATTATAAAAAACTTGCAAATGCAAAGAACTGTCAGTGCTCTTTTGAATTCTAGTGGCTCCGTTTTCAGGGGTACCTTCAGAATTCCTATTGTTCACGGGTTCTAAAAATTTTCTCATAGCACATTTAAAATTTTGTCCAATAAATATTATTTGATTAAATGATATCATTTGTTATTATGAGGTGCTTTCTGGCATAACTCGACATATTTAGAAGGATTTAACTGTTCATTCTCATAGTTGATTGGTCTTATAACGATCTCTTAAAACGCGAGGTGAAATGCTTTTCTTCTGATTTTCTTGATGGTTTGGGTTCTGGACTGGAAATGATGAGTATTAACGAGAGAATAAAGCATTTAAGGTACAAAATCAATCTATTCCCATCATTGGTTACAAATCCTAATTCATTTCACCTACCTTACAGACAAATGCCCATAAGGAATAATCAATGTTGCAGAATAAAAAGTTGCCCGCGGATCCACTCAGTTATGGTTATATCGACAAAAGAATCAATGGACTAAATGTTTTTGATACTAGAAAGAGTAATACAGCTGATGATGCCCTTGTAATCTAGATGTAATACCTGTGTCAGGACAACCAACAGAGCTCTGTAGATGAACTCGAAATATATTGTATAAAATAAAAAAGGATGTATTCAGATTCTTGTTGCAGAAAACATAATGACGAATAAATTCTTGCTGTAATGGTAATAAACGAACATGAAATGGTAAATGCTAGAAAAGTTAGCAACCCGGATTTTGATCATTCTAATGAACTCCATGTTGCAAAGATAGATCCCATTCGAGTTGATGGAGCCATTTACTCTATTACAAACTTTCAGTTTCGGAGAAAAAGGATCAAGCTGGCAACACGCTAACAGTCAGAACCCTAAAATTTAATTTAGTTAAATAATTATCTGCATTGGTGTTTGAGGACAGGAAGTCAAGGCAAGATCGATACTAGGTTGATAAATTGATTCATTCAAAAGTTGAA
>JAKDMR010000298.1 GCA_030452275.1 Candidatus Nitrosocosmicus sp.
TATAATCCTTGAATTTTTTTATATTCTTGAAGATCCGGAAATCGTTCTCTTTGAATACGTGTTACATATATCACATCTAATTTTTCTAATAAGTCATCAGATAATTCAATATGATGATGCATTTTTACCTTAGTTGAGATATCGTATATCGATTCGTTTCGAACTTTTAGTATAGATGGAGAAACAAGATGTATTTCGACATTATAATTAGATAGGGCATAGATCAGAGAATATACCGTACGGCCATATTTTAGATCTCCTATTATTCCAATAGATAGACCATCAATTCTTTTTTTCTCTTTGAATATGGTGTAAATGTCCAACATAGCTTGAGTAGGATGTTCTTCACTACCACTGCCCCCATTTATTACAGGTTTTTTGGATATTTCACAAGCATATCTACTCGAACCATCGGAAGGATGACGTATTAAAATAATATCGGAGTATAATGAGATGGTCTTAATGGTATCAGCATAACTTTCTCCTTTCATGATAGATGAAGATTCTACATCAGATATTCCCAAAGATCTACCCCCAATAGAGGACATAGCAGATTCGAAACTTAACCGGGTTCGGGTACTATACTCATAAAAAATATATCCAAGAATTAAGCCTTTTGCGATTTCTCCACGCTCTCTAGATTTCAAAGTTCTTATTTTATCAGTAATATCAAAGAGAAAAGTAAAATCATCTATGTTGAAATCACGAATGGACACTATATTTCGATCAAAAAATCTATTTTTAATCATGAATAACCATGTAAGTAATACTTGCTAATACATACTATCTTTCAGTAGACAACAAGGATAAAAAAATTATCCTGAGCCACAGCTACTAAATCCACATTCAATGCACATGTTACAACCTTCCGTAATAATTAAGTAATTTTTACAAACTGGGCACGCCTCTTTATCGTTCTCTGTTCTAGTAAGAGTGTATGGATCAGGTTTGGTATTAACTGATACAGTATCGGATTCAAAATCATTAGCTTCTAGTTTGTTATCGATTGTATTAGTTGCTACTGTATATTGATCACTTGATCCATAATCCTTAAAAATTGGATTTACTTGATCAAGAACATAAGGTTCATGTATGTTTGCTAAAATATAATCATGTAAATATATACTTGGTTTAACTTGGAATCTTTTTTCACGATCATTGCCAGTTATGTGTAAAACCTGTTCATTCCTAGAGCCATCTCTATAGATAGTCACTCCTTTTAATCCAAATTCATGGGCAAGTAGATATGCACACTTTACATCCTCAACCGTAACATCTCCAGGCATATTGATTGTTTTTGCAATCGCGTTACTAATCCATTTTTGCCACACAGCTTGAGCCATTATATGATCGGTCCAATGAATATCTATGGCTGTAACAAATAGCTTTTGTATCCATTCAGGTATTTCATTTATGCCACGTACGGATCCATAATTATTTGCAATTTTTATCAAAATTTCATCAGTGTATAATCCATGTTCTTTCAAAACATTCTCAAAAATCTTGTTTGTATAAAAGAACCTACCAACAGTAACACGTTTTTCAAACACCAAGGCAAAAACAGGTTCAACACCATTAGATACATCCGAAATCATGGATAAAGTACCAGTAGGTGCGATAGTAGTAGTCCATGAATTCCTGATTCCATAATTTTTAATTTTTTCTATTAAAGAGTCCCAATCATAATAATGTGAATCCTTAGGGATCTCGTGATAACCCGACAGCGGAATATCTCCATTTTTATAGTCAGTCTGATCAAATAAAGAGAAAGCACCTCGAGATTTTGAAATGACGACACTTTCATCCATACTAAAATACGACAAAGTTTCAGCCAATTTACTCATGAATTCATATCCTTCCTTTGAATCGTATGGGATCTGTAACAAAAATAACAAGTCTGCTATACCCATGATCCCTAATCCTATTCGCCGGGTTAGTTTTGTATTGATATCAATTTCCTCTACAGGATATTTATTAACGTCAATAACATTATCCAAAAATCGTGTAGCAGTTCTAATGGATTGTTCATATTTGGGCCAATCAAATTCAAACATTCCATCTGCTTTTCGCTTTACAAATTTGGATAAATTAATGGATCCTAGATTACAGGACTCGCATGGATACAAAGACTGTTCACCACATGGATTAGTTGCTCTAAGTGGTCCCCCTTTGGCATCGATACAAGGATTGTATTTATTTATATTATCAAAAAATATGACACCAGGTTCAGCGCTCTTCCATGCACTCAAAGCTATTAGTTCCATTAATTGATGAGAATCGATATTTTTCACATTAGTCTTCGTTCTGGGATTTTTCAGAGAATATTTATGATCCTCTTTATTTACTAATGATTTCCAAAAATCTGACCAGATTCCTACACTTACGTTAAAATTTTCATACATCCCTGGTTTAGTTTTCATTGTAATGAATTTTTCAATATCAGGATGCCAAGATTCCAAAATACCCATATTTGCACCACGCCTTTTTCCACCTTGTTTAACTACGTCTGTAATTGAATCGATAATTTGCATAAAAGAAGTTGGTCCAGATGCGACACCACTAGTAGATGCAACTATATCCCCTTCCGGTCTTAAGTCAGAATAATTTATTCCCACACCTCCGCCAGATTTAAAAATCATTGCTGCATCAGTGGATGATTTCATAATAGAATACATATCATCAGGCATATCAAGAACAAAACAGGCAGATAGTTGCCCCAATCTGGCACCAGCATTCATAAGAGTTGGCGTATTAGGAAGAAACTCGTTAGAAACCATCAAATTATAATATTCCGTTATTTTGTTGCCATAATTGCTCATTTTTCCTTCTGCAATCAATCGCAAAAGTTCTTTAAAGCTTAACTTCATTCTTCCCAGTTTGGCCTCATCAATATATGATCTGATTAATGCTTCAAAATGATATTTATTAAAATAATAACTTCCAATTTTTAACTTGCTATCAAAATCATCTAATTTTTTATAATATAATTCTGCTTCAGATAAAGTCTGTGTATGATTATCATGAAAATCATATACTCGAGAGTCATGAATAATATCCGACACAGCAACCAATATTGCGACTCGTTCAAATAATTGCTTTGGACCTTCGATAATTTCACCACTATTATCCCTCAATAAATATCTTGAAGACAGAACACGCAGTGAATTGACATCCAGGGTTTTATCCACTTCGTCAAGATCTTTTTTGTTTAAGATCTTCATTTTCATTTCTCTTAATTTTCTTCTTTCATGACGATATAGGATGTAAGCCTTAGCGGTCTCAGCCAAACCTTCTTCAATTAAAATTGATTCAACCATATCTTGAACATCTTCGACGCTCAAAACATGATCTTTATGAATTGACTCCAAGTATCCATTTTTAATAATTTTATTTACCAATTTTGATGCAAGTAATTCAGCCAATTTATGATCGGGTTTACCAGCTGCAACCAATGCTTTGTAAATTGCATTCGATATTTTTGATTGCTCAAAATCCACTATTGTACTATTTCTTTTTTTTATATGTACAATGGTTTTATTTTTTGAATCATGAAGATCAGTTTCAG
>JAKDMR010000299.1 GCA_030452275.1 Candidatus Nitrosocosmicus sp.
GTAGGTACCTAAGAGTAGAAATATTATTAAGTATTCATGTTCCCTCATGCCGATATGTACAAAAATACCTTTTAGGTCAATCTCTGGATTTTGCTTTATATTTTTTATTATTCAATGCTAGCTCATTCACTAAATCATCAACTTGTGCATCAGTATGAGAGATATCGAGTCCTCTTTGTTTGATTTCATTTATAACATCTCCAATAACAATATTATCTATTTGGATATAACGTTCTAAGATCCTTAAAACCAAGAATGTAGGATGAGGTGCATTCTTAAATAACGGAGAAAATTTGCTATAATGATAATGAAGTGCATCTATTTCAGCGATAGATAGATTATCACATTGGGATTTGTCCGACACCTTTTTCTTTGCTTTTTTTAATATTTCTATTTTAGCTGACGGTTTTTCTTGTTTATCTTGTTTAACTTGTTTATGCGGCATTTTATTATTGACGCTCGATGTTATAAGTTATTTTCTTCATTCTATTATTTTCTTAAAGCATCTATTGAATATAAGTTTGTTTTTTACTTGGTTTATAACATGATCATTAATTCATTCGCATATTAAATGAATCCAACTATTGGAAAGATATTGTCGTCAAATCTACTTGTACTATTTTCTAAAATTTTCGAAATTCACGACTAGAGAAGAAAATCCGGGACAATTCTCCTAAATCATTTTTCAACATTTCGTAGGAGCAAATAAACACGTACTAAACCTGACGAAATATTTATTGTATTAATAATTATTGAAATTAATAATAAATGGCCCTTTGTGATGGTAGGACGATTCTTTATTACGTATTGATAACCTGCTAGCAGGGTATTCCTTCAAACAGACGTTTTCAAACTAAGTTCATCTTTATTTGCCAGCTTCTTTTCGGCGATTGCTTTACGTAGATAAACCAAAGACATCATTATACCACTAAAATTTTCAGTACCTTTCATAGGTTAGATATATACTTTGTTCCTATTAAACATATCACGATGGATTTCATGCTTGATGCCTTGCAATCGTTCATATAAATTGAAATATGTTTTTTTTTTGGATCATTACATACGATAGATTACCCACATACAAGGATCGATTAGCCTTTTCATTGCAGAAATTAGACCAATTTACTAACCAGAAATTTAAATTTACTAGCAAATCAAATCAGTTCCATTTCATTCCATTAGACATTTTAATATCTAAGATAAATTGAAATTTCTTTATTCCTATTCTATCATGCCATAATATTGATGAACCAAAAATCGAAACGACGGTTTTTATGTCGGAAATAGATTTGTGATCAGACTATGTAAGGCATAGGATATAATGTACGCTATCATAAAGAAAACAAAAGTGGTGGGTATGGAGGATAAAATGTCTTTAACCCAATCATCAATATGAGAAAAGTAGGATCATTTAGTGAAAAGGTGATGTCTATATACTCAAAAAATCATGCAATAATGTATGAATAATAATAAATCTAATATTCTGGTTCCATTTGATGCCACTGAGCTGTCAATAAAGGCCCTAGATAAAGCCAGAGATCTCGCAGTAAACCAGAGATCTACGATAATTGTTTTGTATATTATTGATGATACAAGCTTTTATCCTAAAGAGATTGCAAAATATATTTCAAATATGGATGATCTTGACAAAACTAGGCATTATTTTGAAAAGACAATTAGAGAGGGAGCCAAGATAATGATAGGAAAGGAGGTAGATAGATTAATCCATGAGGATGTTGCAGCCAAGTCCATAATTCGGGTTGGTCATCCTGCAGATGAGATTCTTACCGTATCTAAGGAAGAGAATGCAAGCATGATAGTAATGGGTAGTAGTGGATCATTAAAGAAAAGACATGATAGAAAAGGTATAGGAAGTATTTCCAGATGGATTTCAGAAGTAGCAACGTGTCCAGTAGTTTTGGTAAGATAACCAAAATATAGTAATACCGGTAAAAAATGTGTAAATATCTATGAATTTGTAGTGTTATTACATTTGCTTATATGTCTTGGATGTAATATACAATCTATTATTATGATGTCTTATAGGTTAGATAAATATGATAATTTTTCATTAAAAATTCTAATGGTTTCCACCGAATATCCACCCATTCCCGGAGGCGTTGGGAGGTATGCAAAGAATCTCACAGATGGATTAAAAAGATCAGGTATGAAAGTTTCTGTTTTATGCAACGAGAAGGGAAAAGGAGATTATTGGGGTATTGATCCTGAAAATGGCAATAATTCAAAAATAATACTGGATGTAATTGATGAGTATGTCCCCGATATTGTGCACATCCAATTAGAACATGGACTTTATGGACTAAAAATGGACGCCACCAATCCAAGTAACTTGAGTACCAACATAGACGAATTTTATAAAGAATGTGAAACACCAATAATTACTACTTTTCATTCTGCGTATCCGCTACGACAATGGATTGGGCTATCAAAACACCCCAATCTTTTGGGTAAAAACATGATTACCTTTCCGATTAATTTGAGCAAGCAAATAATAGCCTATTGGAAACGCTTCATAAACTACCGATCATTTAATACAGCAAACAAGCAAAAAATGCGCATGAGTCAGGCCAGTATTGTTTTTTCAAATTATTTGGCCAAATTAATAGCCGAAAATGATGAAAAATCATTGAAAAATTTTACTGTTATATATCATGGTGCAGAACCAAATTTGAATATGCCTTTAAAGAAAAAGGAGGCGAGAGAGGCATACTCCTTACCACTAAATCGTAAAATAGCTCTATTCTTTGGATTCATGACGCATACAAAAGGCTGGGACATATTAAATAATATGGATATTCCAGATGATTGGGCGATGGTAATTAATCAGTCGGAAAATTTATTCAATACGATAAAACCATCTTCAATTGATGGTCATGATAACCAGAACAGAGTTCTTCACACAGAAAGGAAAAATACACAATATAGTAAAATAATTAATTTGAATCGAGGGTTCTTGACAGATAAAGAACTTTCGATTCTTTTTTATGCCTGTGATATAATCATCCTTCCCTATACTGTAACTTCAGGTTCAGGGGTAATGTTTGATGCACTAGCTCACGGGTTACCATTCATAGCATCTGATTTAGGTTTCTTCAGAGAATTTGCAAATAAAGGACTTGGAATAGTAGTAAAAAGAAAACCAAATGAATTTGCTAAAGCAATAAAGAAACTAGGCGCGAATTATGCTCAATATACTAAAAGAATTGAGGAATTCAATAAGGAATTAACATGGGATAATGTTGCGTTGCAGCATTTTGCACTTTACACTAGTGTTTTAGGTGAGAACAAGGGAATCAAAAACAATCTATTCCCTTATGCCAGCCCATAACAGAAATTTAATAGTTTTATGATTTTATTTTGACCTACACTTAGGTTATATGCTCAATGGATTCATACATTGAAGATGAGGGAATTTTGTTTAAATCTCTGATAAGAATATCAAAAGAATGGTATGAATTTGTTTTCACTGCAGACTATAGCATTTAATAGTTAAGCTAAAAGGTAATGATTTAGGTAATGATTTGAAGATTTTCTA
>JAKDMR010000300.1 GCA_030452275.1 Candidatus Nitrosocosmicus sp.
TTTTCGGGTCTGTACCCAGCCTATAAAGGTTCTAAAATTTCTCCAGTTCATGCGATGTCTAAATTTTCTTAATATAAATGCTAAATATTATCTAGCGGTTAGAACATATATATCTAGATAAATTTGTTGAAGAGCTTACTATTAGAAAGTGGCACAACATATCGGATAGTTATGAGGTAGTCGATCTTGGGCAGTTTTCAAATATCAAACAATCTAGTTCCCAGTGGAGATCAGCCAATAGCAATTAAAGGATTATTAGATGGAATAGAAAAAAACAAAAAAAGGCAGATACTCCTTGGAGTTACTGGTAGTGGTAAAACGTACACAGTTGCCAATGTAATAGCTAAATACAATAAAAACACTTTGGTTATATCACATAACAAGACATTGGCGGCCCAACTGTATGGCGAATTTAAAGAATTTTTTCCAAATAATAATGTCGGTTATTTTGTTAGCTTTTATGATTATTACCAACCAGAAAGCTATTTGCCTCAGACTGATACTTATATAGAAAAGGATACTGAAATAAATGAAAAAATCGAACAAATGCGTCTTGAATCAACATCAATGCTATTGTCAGGCGAACCAACAATAATCATCGCCACTGTTTCATGTATCTACTCTTTAGGTTCACCCCATGAATGGAGAGAACAATCCCTCATGCTTAAGAAGGAGATGGAGATGGAAAGAAGAAGTATCATCCGGAATTTAATAAAAATAAGATATGAAAGAAATGATGTAAGTTTAACTAGCGGGTCCTTTAGTACCAAAGGAGACATCATAGATATAATACCGGGGTATTCTGATGATATAATAAGGATTAATCTTTTCGGACAAAATATTGAAAAAATTACAGTGATTGACAGAGTAACCAAAGATATAAAAAAAGAATTAGATTCAATAATCATTTTTCCAGCCAAACACTACATAGTGGATGAAAATAGTCAGAGAAAGGCACTGGTATCAATAAGGAAAGAACTAGAAGAATGGTACCCCAATTTGCCCTCCGAACTTGAAAGGCAAAGATTACTGTCTAGGACAAATTATGATCTCGAAATGCTAACGGAATTAGGATATTGCAGCGGTATAGAGAATTATTCGAGACATTTTGATGGGAGGAAGCAAGGTCAACCGGCGTATTGCCTTTTAGATTTTTTTGATAAAAATTTTCTGTTAGTCATAGATGAATCGCATGTTACCTTACCTCAGATTATGGGAATGTACAAAGGGGATTATTCGAGGAAAAAGACATTGATAGATTACGGGTTCCGATTGCCTAGTGCATTTGATAACCGACCTCTAAAGTTTGAAGAGTTTGAAGATTATCTTAGCAATGTAATATTTGTATCCGCAACACCCGGAAAATATGAGATAAATAACCATGATAATCTTGTTGAGCAGCTAGTGCGACCTACAGGATTGGTTGATCCTCAAATAGAAATAAAAAAGACCGAGGGTCAAATTCCAGATCTAATCCGCCAGATTCAGGAAAGAGTTTCCAAGAACCAGAGAACTTTAGTAACAACACTGACGAAGAAGATGGCAGAAGACATGACAGAATATCTGTCTACAAACGGGATTAGGGTAAGATATATCCATTCAGAAATTAACGGTCTGGAACGAACTGAATTACTGAGACAGCTTAGGATAGGAGATTTTGATGTATTGGTTGGCATTAATCTTTTGAGAGAAGGATTAGACTTGCCTGAAGTTTCGCTTGTGGCTATTTTGGACGCTGACAAGGAAGGATTCCTAAGAAATTATACTAGCCTTATTCAAACTTTTGGAAGGGCTGCTAGGAATATTGATGGGAAGGTAGTTCTATATTCAGAGACGGTGACCAAATCCATAAAAGAGGCAGTGATAGAAACTAATAGAAGGCGCAAAAGACAGATTGAATTTAACTTAGAAAATAGAATCGAACCTAAAAGTATCTCAAAACCGATACCTCAAAAGAATTCGGACATTTCAAACTTGGAAGTTAATTTGAAAACAATGACTAGAAATGATTTAATAGAGTTATCAACCAAAATAGAGACTCAGATGAACAAATTTGCAGAGGAATTGGAGTTTGAAAAAGCAATAGAACACAGACAGCAACTCAAAAAGGTAAATGAAATTTTGTTAAAACAGACAACTAGTTAAAGTAAAATGGAAAATAAAATAGTAATTAAAGGGGCAAGACAACACAATCTAAAAAATCTTAACTTAGAAATTCCAAAGGATAAGTTAATAGTAATCACAGGTTTGTCCGGTTCTGGGAAATCTACCTTGGCATTTGATACCATTTTTGCTGAGGGGCAGAGGAGATATGTGGAATCACTATCGGCATACGCAAGACAGTTCTTGCAAATCATGGATAAACCTGATGTAGATGTGATCGAAGGGCTGTCACCAGCAATAGCAATCCAACAGAAAACAACCAACAAGAATCCACGCTCGACGGTAGGAACAATTACTGAGATATATGACTACATGAGATTGTTGTTTTCAAAAGTTGGTACCCCATATTGTCCCAAGTGCGGAAGAGAAATATCCTATCAATCCCTAGAATCAATAGTTACCTCGATTCTTGTACTCAATAATAGTAACATAAAGGAAGGAATGTTATTAATCTTAGCTCCGGTTATTAGAGAGAAAAAAGGGACATATGAAAAGACTATTGAATCTCTAAAGGAACAAGGTTATTCTCGGATCAGAGTTGATAAAGAAATAATAGATATTGCGGACAGTAAACGGCTCGATATTATCTCAGCAAAAGAAAAACAATTGAGACATTCAATTGAGATTGTTATAGACAGAATATCAAATAATAGGATACTAGAAGAAAAAGACAGAGTTTTTGAGGCTGTACAAAATGCAATCGATAAAGGCGGCGGCATCGTCATGGTCTTGATGGACGGTAAGGAATACTTATTTTCTCAAAAAAATTCATGCCCTATTTGTAACATAAGTATTGGAGAAATGGAATCTAGATTTTTCTCTTTTAATTCCCCTTTTGGTGCATGCCCCAGTTGTCACGGATTAGGCGTTGAAATAGAGTTTGATGTCGACTTAATCATTCCCGACAAGACAAAGACTATTTTAGATGGTGCGATTAAACCGTGGTCAGCCGGCCATTTTGTAAGTTTTAGAACATCTATGTTAAAGGACGTAGGTAAAAGATTCGGCTTCGATCTAAACACTCCAATCGACAGAATGAGCAGAGAGCAGATTAATGTTATACTAAAAGGAACAGATTCAAAGATAAGGTATAATTATACCTCAAGATCGAGTGATAGTTCATGGGAATACTCAGGTAGGTTTGAAGGCGTGATTTCCAATCTACAAAGAATATTCAACGAGACTGACTCAGAATCAAAGCGCGAAGAGATTAGAAAATTCATGATTGAAAAGCCATGTGACTTGTGCAAGGGTCAAAGATTAAAAAAAGAGGTTCTCTGTGTAAGAATAGATGGAAAATCCATTATGGACATTTGTAACCTTCCTGTAGAAAAAACAATAGAATTCTTTAATAATATTACTCTCAATAGGAATGATTTAAT
>JAKDMR010000301.1 GCA_030452275.1 Candidatus Nitrosocosmicus sp.
TGAAGAATAAATACCAAAATAAATGATGACGATATTGAAACTTCTAACGCCATGCAAAATCTTTTGGTTTGAATAAGTTTACTTATAAGACATTCTTGATTATCAATGAATTAGAAAACAGATGTCAACAAATATCAAAATTATTTCTACAAAAGACTATGAAGATGTGGTTGAGACCGTTAAGAAATATGTCGAAGGACTACGAATAGGTAGTGTAGCCACTATCTCCAACACATTCCACAAAGATGCTGTCATGTATGGTTACACTAACGGCGGATTGTTAGGTGGTCCAATTGATAACCTCTATGATTTTGTTGAGAAGAACGGTACAGCGCCCGACATCAAGACACATCTAGACGTTCTGGCAATAACTCCCACAACTGCAGTGGTCCGCGTTGATATGGAGAAAGACGCAATCGGTGCTAACTACACTGACTTTCATACACTAATCAAAATCAACGATAAATGGCAAATAATTGCTAAAGTTTATCATATGTACGAAAGATAAAAACAACTTCAATATTATTTCCCTTATATCACTATTTCATACTATCGTTACTAAATTAGGTAGCGGATTCGGTAAAATCAATACGAATACCAAAAATGTATGAATGAAGGTTTCAGTAAATTAGACTCATCGTAAGCATGTTTGTAATCCTTTTAATATTCTCTAGTGATTTTGAATATCACCAATAACTAATCCAGTTTGTAGCTTTATCCATATGAGCATCAATAAAGTGAATAAAATTCGCTCGAATATTCACAAGTTGTTGAACTATATTCTTCTAAGGCCAAAAGACATTGCCATAATAAAATTGAGGTGTGTTGAAACTAATGGACTCTCATTCTTCTATGGATACATTCTCGGCGATATAATATGATTCTAATTCAGGATTTACTTCATATTCTATAACAAGTTTCCAAGTTGAAAAGCCATCATCCGTATTTGGCACGATGAAAAAGTCTGTATTTAAGAATTGAAAGTGATCCAAAAATATTCTGGCAAATTCGTTTGAATCAATACGTATGATGTTTCCATTTTCAACATTACTATCAACTAGATATATGCCCAAGTCGTCATAGTCTATTCCACCTTCTCTAGAAAATACAAATATTTCACCAGGTTCCAGAACCACGTTACTTGGTTGTTGTTCATTATTATAATATTCTGTAATATCGTTAGTATCGTCATTCTCTATAATCTCATAATCAAAGTCAATACTGATTTCTTTATCATTATTTGATAAAGTTACAGTACATGGAGTCTGTTCATTGATTCCAAGGAAATCTGAACTAGTACCATCCAAAGTATTACAAACAGCTCCTCCATCGTGGACAAAACTAGAAATATTGTCTAATGTTTTGTTGGATGCAAGATTTTGTAGAATTATGGAGTCGACATGTATTTGTCTTTGGTCTTGGTTTAGGGGGATTATAGAAACAAGAGTATTATTGTCTTTTGAATCTGAATTATTTGATATCAAATCAAATGAATTCATTTCTAACGGGTTAGGTAGCGACATGTTATTGTTCTTATCGGTCAATGTAGTTGAATTGGTTACATTAGAACTAGCCACAACTTGGAAATAGTTAGACCCAATCGATATAGTCAGAAGAATCGAAAATAATAACAAAATTCCTATCCCTAGTACTATTGGCTTACTGTAGATTTCCTTTATAATTGACATATTAATAAATGAGACTGGTATTATTTATTGATTTTGGAATTTATTACAAATAACAATAAATATCATATTTCAGTCTATACCAATTAACGTATATAAAGAAATAAGGTTTATAGAATAGATATCTCTATCTGCTTCATAATCTTTGGCACATACAAACAAAAAAATCACTTGTATGATTATCGCCTCAATGGAAAATTTATCATGAAGTTTTCACCCATTCTCCGACTTTCAGATGCAACATTATGAACATTACAAGTAATTAATGGTATTCTATAAAATTTTGAAAGTTGGCTGATTTCGCAAGAGATCTAATGAAGCATCAAGACAAATATACCGAGATATTTAAGGCTACGCAGAGAATGGTCATTGTAAGATTTTCCCGACACATTTACAAGGTGATTTAGACGGATTGGGCAGTGCCTGTATAAAAATAAGAGATCTTAAATCTTTGCATACACAAATTGGTTAGATGCTTACCTCCCACGCAATAAATTCTTGTAAGAGAATGCTCCATGACTACAATGAGTTCAACAAATTCATGGACAAGTCATTGCCAGTCATCAAAGATATGATAGATAAAGAGTCTGGTATTAAGGAGCAATATGGTGAAGTCTATGATAATATCAAGACAAAAGGACTTCAACTCAAGGCCAAACACAATGAACTGGTAATAAATCTTGGAAATAAAGACGAGGTACAAATTACCGAGAATCTTAAAGTATCGTTAAGAATCTTAGAAGAATTAGAACAAGAAGTACGAAATATTCGAGTAGATGAAATTACTGATTTGTTGTACGCGATGGGAATAAACTACGTCTATTCAGCTATCGAAAAGATCGTTGCTAAAACAAGTCGTCAAAGAAACTAGATCTGGCTTACATTCTAGTAACGCATAATGCTAAATCACTCCAGAAGTATTAATAAAATTGATATATTAGATCTCTTATATTATAAGCCAAAACAGCTCTATTTCCTTCATTCGCATGTAGATTTATTCTTTCCTTTTTCTATCCTACGATATGTTATTCTGGGAACTATTGCTGTTTCAAGTCCTTCAAAGGTCTTTCGGTACAACAGTTTGATGACCTCTATAAAGTAATAGAATCCAAGTATGCTACTGATGAGACAAATCCTCTACTAATTCATAATAACGGTAGAAAAAGAACCACTGGAATTTGTAGACGTTTAATCTTGGTACAATGAGTGAATAGAGTTATCATGGTTTTAGTTTATCATTACGGGCTTCACAAATGGAAAAAATAAGAGAACAGGATAAAAGAACAAGATATTTTGTTTTTATCCTTGTTGGGCTGCTGCATTGCTACCTGTGTTTGTTTGGCTTTGAGAGTTATAGTTGTTACCAGAGCCTATTGTGTTTCCACCTGAAACTACTACACTTCCTTGGTTAGAAGATTGAGATTGGCTTATACTCTGTTCGGCACTGTTTTCACCTTGTCCACTTTGGGCTAAAGCGTTGTTTCCACTGTTAAACTGATGCTGGAAGTTAGCATTGTTACATGAAAAGAATGTGCTAATACCCGAAACACACAAACCATTTTGGTTTGATGACTGCGATTGCTCTATTGACTGCTTTGCTTTGTTACCTTTCTTATGTATTGCAAGAGCATCATCCATGACCACCAAGGGACTTGCGATTAGAGCCAATGCGATCACGATTGCTATTGATGCAAAGATGAATTTGTTTTTGTTTTTGTTTTTGTTATGAATATTTTTTGTTTTATTCATATCTAAAGTATTGTAGAAAAAATATATGGTGTTTACTAACTAATTGCAATACTCTAATATTCTAATACTGTTAGAACTTAAAATCATGAAAATCAGTAATTATGTATT
>JAKDMR010000302.1 GCA_030452275.1 Candidatus Nitrosocosmicus sp.
GTAAGTCATATCGTTTGATTTTTCTTCCTGTATTATCTTTAAAATAATTTAGAGATTGCGATATTCACACATCTTTTCATAAAGGCTGTTTGGACATTACGCAAGAGATCTTATGTGTCGTGTATCGATTGCCTAATACCAAAATCTACAGAAATTAAAATCAACGGGACGACGTTATAGCAAAATTCAAAAAATTAGGGGCAGCTTTGTATGCAGGCTTGCCCAGGTGGGCATGGAGGCATTTCGCAATCTTCTGTTTTGTCTTGGGTGTCATCTGTAACAATATTTGAAGAATTCTCTACTGTTTCATTTTGAGAGTGTCCTAATTCAAATATCTCCATATCAAATGGCATTAGTTGGTCTTTGCTACTAACGGTGGTTGCTGAGACAGACTGGATTTCGTTAAGGATGTGATACGCAAGAAAAGTTGACAGAACTAGTGCGACGAAAATTGATAGGCTGAATATCTTGTTCAATAAAGAATGTACTATCAAATAGTATAAAAAATTTTGATCTTTGTCTGGTGCTATATTCCAGGTTACGATAACTGATAGGAATGAGTCCATTCCTGGTATTTTTCAGACAGTCCAGGGCTTTAGGTGCTTTAAGAGGTCTTCTGGAATTGACTTGCTCCAAGTATTTAAAAATTCCAAGTCTTTTTTCTTGTCTCTGAGTTCATCGGGCAAAATAATCGGAATTTCTTCGGTGATGGGATAAAATCTCAAACAAGCCCTACACAGTAACAATCCCTCTTTAATAACTTCAGAAGATGGAGCAGAACACGGGATTTGTAATTCCTGATTATTTTCGTTATCATTATTTGTATAAACTTCGTCTTTCGTCAAAACACCTGGAGTTTTTTGAGGAGAAGACTGAGAATTGTTTGAACTGGAATTCGAAAGGGTTTTGAACTCCATTAGTTCCAATGTGGATACTTTGTCAAAGGGGCAGACAAGTATGTCCAATAATTTTCTATTCAATTTTATCTGACAAATTTTAAAAGATATGACTTTTAAGTGTTTAACCTCGCGACAAGTCTTGATATTCTTTGAATTATTTAATAATTATACCAGTCGCCAATGATAGTTTTTTACCATTCTGATTGCCGGTCATGGTGTATGATGTGAAAAATCCCTCTGCCTCAGAATTTTAATATCGGTACCAAGGCCTTTAATAAATATGAAGATTCTACACATATCTTCTAGCATTCAGTTGCATCTAAGAAATGCAAATTAGCCATTATAGTTGATTGAAAATGAAAACTTTGTACGTACCCTTTAACATTCAAGTCGCTATTTATCGTTTTGGGACATGATATAACAAAATCGATCCATATATTTCTCCGTCTAAAACCTGATTTGTGTCATACATTGGCGCTAAACCATCATAACTGCTTACGTATGAGATCCGGCAGGCGCGGCTGTTCAGGAAAGGTAAGATAAAAATGGAGCATGAGATGCACAATTAGATTGTAACTTTGTTTGAGATTCACAACATTTGACTATTTTATTCTATAAAAGGCTGGTTTGTAACTGATAATAATTTGCCCAGAGTGTAAACTAGAAATTTCCTACCATGTCTTTCCCCCACTACTTCTGTACAAGTATTATGCAATATCGTGAATGTTATATTATTTTAAGTTGGAGATCTAAAAAAGTACATTTTATCTTTGGCTAGTTGGCTCATCAAATTGGCCTAAAGTCACCTCCTTAATGCCGTTTGCTCAAAAAGATACTTAATCAATTCACTAATCTCCGAGTTAATAAAAAAAGTATTTAAATGGATGTTTATATGCACCTAGCCCTCTATACATGGCATATTTGACCCTGCTTAGTCATTTCCAGTCCGTATCGATATCAAAAATCTGAGATTAAGGATTATATCCTCACTTATCCCGTTTGATTGTCTATATAAAACACTACAGGCAGAGTGACTGTAATTTTATTCTTTTGCGGTATTATCTGAGTTGATGGAGTAGGTATTTTTTCGGCGGCATCACCAGCATAATTATCATAAAAATAGGTTGGAGGTGTATATCCAGCTTGCGAACTAGTATCAATTTTTTTTACACCTGAGATCGTAAAGTTGCCTTCTGCTGCTAAAATTTCAGCCTTCTCTTTGGCATTTCTAAAAGCCTCTTTTAACAGCGCCATATTATTCTCATCCAATGTTTTCTTGGAAATAACAAAATCGATATTTTCAACCCTATTTGCTCCATTATTGACAGCAAGGTCTATGAACTTGGAGATATTTGCATTTGCGGAAGTCTTGAGTTCTATTTTGTTTAGAGCAGTATAAGAAATTATTCTATCATAATTGTTGTTTTCGTAGTCGTAATTAGGTGTTATTTGAAAATCAGATGTGGTTATATTTTCATCCGTAAGCCCTGCCTGTCTTAAAACATCTAAAATTGCATTCATTTTGTCTGCATTATTTTTTCTTGCAGTATTTGGATTTGCATTAGTATTTTCGACGGCCAAAGATATTCTAGACTCGTCAGACGGAATTTCCTTCTCTGCACTTCCAGTGGTTGAAATGGTAGGTTTTTCTTCTGGGATTACGAAATTTTGTGCGTCAACTATAGAGATGTTTGAAGTCAAAGCAGAAAGGGGAAGTACAACAATCAATGTTAGAATGGGAAATAGTTTTTTATTAAAATCCATAAAAAATTTTGATTACATGCTTATTTAAGATTTATTATTACCATCCATTAATTATAAAATTTTCAAGTCATTTATTAAAAAGTTATATTCTCACAAATTTTAGATAAAAAGTGGAAAAAGTAAAGAAAAAGATTCCTAGAGGAATTTTGATAATCACTATACTTACGACTATTAGCGGTATACTTCTTCTCATCATGTCAATTTATGCATTTAATTTGTTATTACCACTAGGTGGGATGAGCCTTATGGGGCCAGCATTTTTGTTAATTTTGGGAGTAACATCACTATTTACAGCCTATGGATTGTATAGAGCTCAGAATTGGTCATGGAAACTTTTGCTGGTACTGTCAGGGTTTGGTGCTGCAGGGTATTTATTTAATGTTGTGAATGGGCAGTACATATCAATATTTGGAGTGATTTACAACTCTGTTATCATTTACTATTTGTATCGACCTCATGTGAGGAGGTATTATGGAATAATAAGAGCTAAACAGAGAAGATAGCTAATTAATTTAGAATAAAGCATATCTTTTATTGAGGGATTAGAAAGAATCAAATCTCCGAGACAATTCAAACATTCTTAGCGACATCGATTGATTTTCTTCAAATTAATCCATTTCCTAAGTCGAGATTGATGTTAATTCTTGATCGGAGTAATAAAACCCTATAAGAAGAAAAGGAGAAAAAAATCAAAATTTGGTTTGCGATCTTTAAAAGATCCGTTAATAATTGTAGATCACTATAACACAGCTTCTATTGAGTTCATGTGCAACCTTACTTTCAACTTTATATTTTGTGGAAAATTACAATTATACGCAACATCGACGACAAATAAAGAATGATCAAAAAATGAGTGGAGGGCCTTTTTAATAACATCT
>JAKDMR010000022.1 GCA_030452275.1 Candidatus Nitrosocosmicus sp.
TAAGTATTATCTATTTTATATGTTTTATCTTATTTCTTCTCATAGTTTAACAAAATGATGGAGCACATATTTAATTTTGTTTTGTTTGAAACAATACTAGTAGGAATGTTTAGTTCAATCCTCTTTGCTATTCACAGGACAACCAAATAATTTTTTTATTTTTCTATTTCTTGAGATAGTATTTCTTTCTATTGTACTCTTGATATTCCACATAGTCTGTAGCATAGCTTTCTGCTAAAGAGGTTTTTATAGATGGTTCATCGGGATAAGCAGACATGGCTAGTATTTCAGCTCTGGTTTTGGTAGGATTCTTGATAGTGTAATCGTTTTCTACCTTTACTAATCTTCTATAGTTTTCTTGATCAAAGTCTGTTTCTCTTTCGCTTTGCTTATTCTTTTTGTTATCATGAAATACTTTTGCCACTATTCCGGATATGGCTGTACCGGCTGCGGCCAGTCCTGCATACAACGTATCCTGAGTTTGATTTACAGTCTCTTGTATTACTCCGCTACTACCGGATTGTAATGTATTGCTGGTAGCATTACCAACCTGTAGAATGAGATCGGTTACATCAATCATAAAGACTCATTTTGTTGTAATATGGTAATGTTCAAAGGAGCAATACATACCTCAGCTTTTGGCTCTATATTACAAATCTCTTCGAATGTTAACGGTCCGTCTGTATCTGATGTATCATTGGTGTTATCATTAGTATCGTTGGTATTAGTGTCGGTATCATTATCAACTGGTGGAGGAGGGATGGGATCATCAGGTTGAGGAGCAGGAGTAGGAGGCAAAGGTTCATTTACACCTGTAGTGCTCCATAAGGCCCATACTGTTATCAAAGTGGCAACAATAGCAACAATAACCGATATGATTATTGCTTCTCGTTTTGCAGTGTGATTTTTGTTATTGGTGGACATATAAAATAAAATGAATCAAGCTATTTAATACAAGTATTAATAAAACTAAACACATATCACTACCGGCTGTTACTGTTGTTATCTATATTCCATTTTAGATTTTGTCTTATGATGTCGTCGATATACGAAACTTTAGCGTTAATCTCTATTTGTTTGTCTTTGAAATCATGAAAGTCTTTGGTAAGTGTTCTAACTGTAGAAAGAATAGCTTTGTTTTGATCTGATTGATCGTCTAGTTTTTCAGATAATTTCTGAATTGTTTTTGAGATTAATTCGTTAGACTCTTCTTGCTTGTCTATATGTTGTTCCAGCTTGTCATCTATTTTCTTTGAAATCTCTGTAGCTATCTTTTTTATGTTGTCGTTAACCTTATTGGTATTATAATCTCTCATCGATTTGTATTTTTTATGCAGGTAAATAGCTAAGGGGATTAACCCACCTGCTACAAAAATAGAAAAAACAACGGCAATATTAGACAATTTTTGCCATGGGATCCATCCCGCTCCTCCTGCCCCTGCTATGCTTCCATCTAGTGGTGGTATTGCCATCTTGTTCCTTTTGTATGAAGATGGCGGCATAGTTTATTTAGAAACTAATCTAATGTTATAGAAAGAGTAGTGATTATTATTTTATTTTTTAGTCTTATTGCCAGAAGACCTTGCTTCTACCTTTGAACTGTACACTTTGTCAAAACTTTCTTTAAGCTCTTCTTGTGTTGCTGAATAAGAGTCCGTATTCTCATGCTTTATTATGTATTCTGTTCTGTAGGGGTTAACATCTTTTAACAACTCTTGTAATGCTTCTACAGAGAAAGGTAGCCAGTATTCTTCTCTTGTCTCTCTTCCAACTGTTGTCTTTACATCGTAGGATTCATACTGCTCATTAAACACTGTTTCTTCCTTTGGGACGGGGATAGATTTCTTGCCTACCGAGGTAACAGTAAGAGGTGTTAATTTCCTACCTATACCTGTTTTACCTTCCCTGGTTTCATTCCAGTCAAGCCAGACCTTGTTATCATCCGTTCTTATCTTTTTGATAGAGGTTACCGTTCTCTTATAATTTCCTTTGGTCTGGTTTACAAATTCAAATCTTTTTTGATCTAAAGAAGATATTACTGCTTCAAAGCCCATCTTTTCATATTCTGCAGGTGATAATGACAAAGGTATCCAGGTTAGTTTGCTGCTGTTGTTGTTGATGTTGTTATTGGATGATAAGGTGTTGGTGGATGGTTTTGTTACTGATGATAATGTTGTAGAATCATTATTAGTATTACTCAACAAGAGAAATTTCTTGATAGCTTATAAAAGAAGTATTTTGATAGGTATATAGCTTAAAAAAAGTGATTATGGAAAAAGGTCTAGACCAGGCTGGATATAGCCTTTGCTTTATTTGTGTCCCTGATCTGTACGTCATTCCAGTCTCTATATACAAGACCGTTACCGCCTATTCTTGCATTCCTGTACTGTTCTGTTCTTACCACTCCCTGAACTCTTTTTATTGCTTTATCAGAGTCCAATAAGTAGAGGTATCCGTCTGCCAACCCTTCATCTATAACTACTCTTCCCAGTCCTGGAACTCCTGGAATGTTTGCAGTGCTGCCGTGCTCGCCTGTCAATCCTTGAATGCTGTTTATCCCTTTTACGTTCTGGTTGGAAAGTATTGCAAACAAGGTCTTGGAATTGCAGGCACCTACATTCATGTTGCCGAAATTGGTATAGTTTATGAACTTGCGAACTGCTGCGATGTATGTGTAGGGGTTGTTTGTGTGGTGATCTGTGGTGTAGGCTGTTACATCTGCACCAGTATCCACCGTCAATTGTGCAAGAGCAAGTATCATTTTATCGTTCTTTACCTTTGATGCGGCTATGCTGAATTGTCCTCTAGCCAGTGAAAGGGGATCGATAAAGAACTCTTGCATTTCATGCTCGTCGGTCCACTGGATTTCACCTCCAGACTTGCGTGTATACCATTCATTTTTGGTAAAGTCCATCTTCTTTGGTTGGGTTTCTCCGCCTTCTGCTACTAATGCTTCAATGTCAAATCCAGATCCGTTGTATCGTCTAAAGACAAGTGATGTTGTGTTTTCAGTTGATACCAATCCAAGCAAGGGAAACTCGGTCTGTTGTTCTACTATTACCTCGCCAGTGATGTTTGTGTTTTGAAGCACTGGAAAGTCCTGAGAGGTATGGGATGCTGCAGCTGTTTCTCCCACTGTTTCGGAGTTAAGCAATACATCATTGTAGTATTTTGCTGCCTCCTGGAATTCTGGGTAATATGGGTTGTGTAATGCTTTATCTATTTCTGTAGTTGAAGCGGTCTCACCCATTGCCAAGACTTCTTTAGCTTTTGCTAACCTGTCTATGTTAGCAACTGGATGCTGCCAGTCCGGTAAGTAGGAGTCAGGGTTTGCTCCTGCATACAGAGATCGTCCTTTTACCCTGATACCAGTCCTTTCATCTCTTTGATCATGCGGTCCCTGGAAAGCATACACTATCTTGGATTTGAGGATATTCTTAAGAGACTCGTGTTTATCCACTGCTTTACCAAATGCAAACATCTGGTGTTGCTTGTTAGCAACGTGTCCAGATAATGAGTTAAGGATAGAGGAGTTACCGTATTTTGCCAAGTTAAGGAAGTTTGTCATTTGTTTGTTAAGCACCTCCGTTAAAACTAATTATACCTAGAACCCCGTCGGTCCATCCCTGTTTGATGATGTTTCCGCCTTGGGTTCCCGGTAAGCCTTTAAACACTCCTTTTATCAATTCTGGATCTGAATCATCATATTTGACAAATTCCCCGTTTGCTGCGGTCATTACCTTGTTCCCTGGTTGACCTGTTCCAGATAGCTTTACCACTACTGAATCAGACCTGGTTATAGCTTGCAAAGCAACGTTATCGTCTGTTGCACTTACATCCTCACCATTGGAAATTTCAACATTAGCCGGAATGTATGCAAATGGTAAAGCAGAGATTACCACGGCTGCATCTGATGCGGTTGTGGTGACCTGGTAAACGTTGGGTGTCACCGTGTCTACAGGTTCACAGGCATATCCCCTCAAGATAGCAGTGCTAGCACCTTGTGCTTTGTTTACTGTCATGGTAGAGGTCTTTGCTGTATCAATGTCGTAATCGCCCCTCTTTACGTTAGTTTTCTCGGGAGTGACTGAGGAAATATCCAAGAAAGACATTTTGTTAAACTAGCCCCCCTTTGGCAAACTTGCTTCGTAACTGGAATCTCTCATTGCTCAAGTTGTTTAAAATATTAACAAAAGGCTGAGACATTACTGCCGAGTTATCTTGTGTATAGGAATCAGTACCGTTCATTTGTGTATAGTTCGTAGAGGCTGTTTCGCTAACTTGAGAAGTAATGTCATAGTCCGGACTTGTGTTACTGGCTTTGTTACCAACCTTGGAGTTATTACTAGAATCAGGATTATTGTTGTTGGTTAGTTTACCTGTGGCCTGTTGATGTAACACGAATTTAGCTTGTATAAGCTCTTGAATATCTTCAACATCGTAGTTTTTCTGTACTAACCTGTCCAAGTCAGCATTGTATTCTTTCTCGTTTATTGATCCAGTGCTGTCATCTGTATACATCGATATGGCCTGCATTAACATTTTTTCGATGTTTGAAGTTCTGTCCTTTAGTGCCAGTTGTTTTTCGAGGTTTGAGATACGGGACTCATACTTTTTGGTTACTGCGGGATCTTGTTCTGTTTGTCCTGCTACTGCTGCTGGTTGTGATTGTTGTTTTTCTGCTTCTAGTTGTTTAATTTTATCTTGTAATTCTGCTATTGTTTTTTGAGTGTCATTTTGTTCTTGCGGTGGGGCGTGTTCTGATTGTTGTAATAATTGTTGAGTATTATTATTGATTTCCGCATTAGTATTATTATTTGGTGATGATGTCTGTCCTTGTCCTTGTATTGCAGTTGATGTTACTGCTGATTGTTGATTTCCATCAGACATAATATTACTTGCATTTTCACCTTTGGACGAATGAGAAGTAACATATTGTTTCAGGGAATCACCCAGGCAGTATCCGCAGCCGGGCAGGTTATCGTAATATGATGCGGTTTCAGATGTGGAGTTAGTAAATAATCCTGCACAGGTAGATCCGGCATCACCTTCACAGATATCAGTAACTTTAGCCAGTTGCTTCCCATTAGCAGGGGTTGATACGATAGCGTTGTGAACGATACTCCAGTTACGTATATTCTGGCGATCATCGAAAACATCTCTTTCTACATAAGGACTTGTAAACAGGTCTATCGCCGATTCCTTGATGGACTTGAGGAAGCGTTTAGCTCCTTCATGTATAATTTTATAGCTGCTATGCCATAGACCATCTCTTATTTTTTTATTGTGGACACTTTTTCCAATAATGTAAGGCTTTTGAAACTCTATATCGTCAGTAACCGAGCCTGTTTCAGAGATAGGATGATCCCAGGCCTTTATACCGTCACTATATTTTTTTTCATATAAAACGAGTGGATGACCTAAACTGGCTTTAACTCTGTTATCAAAATCCCCGGGATTATCGTAGCTAACCTTCCAGCCCTTGTCATTTAGATGGTTTCCGTCTATTAGAAAAGTCTCTACAAATACATCATCGGTTTTAGAATCATAGATAATATTGCTGGAGGATAGTGACACATAATCAAGAAATAAAAAAAGAGAATAGAGAAGTAATTAACTAACTACGTTTTATTAGATGGAATTCTTTGTGTTATGAACAGAAGCTTGTATCTGTATCAAGGCTCCTGAAAGATAATCCAGGTTTTGCTTGATTTCGACTAACTTTTTAGTCAGGTTAGCTATTTGGTTGTTCATACCAATCAATTCAGATTTAGGAATAGTTACAGTTTCTTGTTCTTCATTTTGTTGTGGTTGATTGTTACTCATTTTAATAGATACTATTCACAAGTAATTAAAAAAGATTCATTATACTTTTGTTATGAATTTATTGACCAATACAATTGTGTCTGTAACATCCATATCTATCGGAGAACCACCCGGATCAGTGGTAAATGTCAAATCCTGTGGAGTTTCTATAAAACTGGCTATGTTGGTTGCATCATCATTAGTGCTTGAAGTAGATAAATCGGTAGGTCCGTCATAATAAAACCCTATTTGATACGCAGTTGCAGAGCTCTGGGTAAACCTATTCCATATTTCTAAGATAAGAACATCACCTTGCTGAACTGCTAAATTACTGGCCTGTGGGAATGTTATCTTGTTTATGTTAGCCGGTCCTTGCTCATCAGGTTCGGCATAACCTGTAATAGTGGGGTTATTAGCAAGTTGTCCTACCAAAACCCCAGTTGAAGGCCGCCATACATATAACATAACTGGGACATAACCTATTAGATTTACATTGAAACTAGTTTCAGCAATACCTGTCATAAATGTCCAAGTGTTAGCATTGATTGTTTGTGCCGTTAGCGGGTCACTAATGAATTTAGTAATATAGTATGAATGAGTGGCAGTGTTTGCTATTGTTGTTATTGCAAAATTGGTCCAATTAGTCCCTATTGTTTTATTCATAGAACGACTAACGCTGGTAGCATCCGCGCCTGGTTGACCATAAGTTTGTAATGAAAGTCCTCCCTGTAAAGCTGGAGCAGCACCGCCTGTTTGATTGATGGGGACAGTTCCTCCACCAGAATAAGCCGCGGCATGGAAAAATAGTTTAGTAACCATTTTCTAAGCAATAACTCTCCAATAGATATTTACCGCATCAGTTGAGCCAGACAATGTAGCATCAAACGTTACTGTGATATTTGTAGCATCTACTACCCATGTTCTACCTGTAGAATGAGTAGAACAATCTATAAAAGCGTATGATGGAGTAGAACCTAATCCATGAGCAATAACATATTGTGTTGACCCTCCATCTCCTACCGCTTTTCCTGTTCTTTCACTGTCAAGAGAGGCCCATTCTACCGCGGTACCGGCTGCATTGGTTCTGACAACCTGCAATGCTGTTCCTGTAGGAGATAGATCTGTAACGGCATGTTGATGAGCTGAAGGGGTAAAGGTTGAAGGAACTGAAGTAAGTTTGGAATATGCAAGGTCTGTAATCCTGGAATCCCCTATACTTCCTGTTTGGTTTGCAATATTAAGCTGTCCTTCTACTACATCAATGTCTACGTTCTTGTTAGTTGCATCATCTGCTATACTTACCCTGGAAGAAAGCGCTGCTATGGACTTTACATTTAATGCTGTTCCTGTTTTGGCCGGACTTGCTACTACCGATATGCCTCCTGTCCCCACGTTACTAAGAGTATTAGCTTCGCCACCCGAAGCCCCTGGGGCAGCGGCAGGGACCCAGTTTGATCCATCCCAGGTCAAGACATGGTTAATAACGGGAGGGGTGGTAGTTGTGTCTGCATCGGTAAGGTCATCTATTGAACCCACTGCTGCGGCGGTAGGATTTGCTGATTGTAGTACAAACCAGTTTGATCCATCACATACTAATGTTACAGCTTGATACTGTGCTGTTAATGAATATGTTGCAGATCCGTTTATTGTTTCAGAAGCATTTGCATCTATAATTACGGCGTTGGCAGTAGAATCTACTTTTATAATAGAATGTTGCTGTCCATTTCTATTATTAGCTGCAGGTAACGTTAGTGTAATTGGTGCACCAGTAGCATCTGCAAGTATAACAAAATTGTTATCAAAGACATTAGCAGTTGAAGTTCGTAATACTACTGCCAATTTTTCAATATCATCTTCTGAATGTGTATGATCTTTGCCTAAAATCTTGTCCCATGATGTACCATTAAAGGTATAAAGTGAATCTGTGTCCCATAACAAAGAACCGGTGGGATATCCTGATGTAGGACGTTCTCCTGCTGTTACGATAACAAATCTTGGATTGATATTATATCTTGTCATTTTTTATTATCCTCCTCCTCATCTCTATTTCGGTAATCATATCATCCCACATTAGCTCTCCATAGTAGTTTAACATTGTTTTGGTTATTTACTGTTGCTGGTGATGGAGGGGTTCCAGTATATGTAACTATAATGTTGGTAGCATCTGCAGTATAGGAGATAGGTGATGTCCGTGCATCTCTTGAAATAGGTTCTACTGAATACAGTGTTGGAGTCACTCCTTTACCGTGCGGAATATTAAAAGTTCTGGTAACGCCATCACCATTAGTTTGGTAAAGTTCTGTTATGGTTGTCAGTAAGGGTTTAGGTCCGTGTGCATCAATATGTCGGACCTCTCCTTTTAGAGCCTGATTGTCCATGAATATGGTCATGATACCTCCAAGAATGAGCTGGTTTGTACTGTACGGAGTGAATTCGGCCGTATATGGATTGGGCTGTACAGATGAATTAAAGTCCCACACTTCACATCCTGAATAAATATGGTTGTTTCCATGAATATTTTTCCAGCCTTTTTCTGTCCCGCTGTAATACTGTATCATTACCTTATCAAATGTCATTGAAGATGTCCAGATTGCATCGGTGATTAAAGCATCCTTTCTCCATTCTACTCCTGCAGATTTAGGATTCATGAATGTCATATTTCGAAATGTGTTTGATGTCATCCAACTCGAGTCTACAAGCCAGTCAAATAAAAGTCCTACATTACAATTATAGAAAGTTAGATCTCTGATATGATCGCCAGAAACACCGATATTTGCAGAATTGGCTTTGTAATGAATTCCTGTCCAGAGTTTTTGAGGTGTAAAACCAACCTCATCTATCCGCATTCCACCTACAGTGTTCATCCAGAAACTGTTCTCATCTCCTACGGCGTTGGCACCCAGATCCATGATAAACATATCTCCAGCATATCCATTTGGAACTGTTAATCTTGTTTTGAAACTACTTTCTATACTTGTCTGACCTTTCCAATTTAGACCTGAAAAAGAACCGGACAAAATGTATTGAGTATCCGCCCACTTGATTGACCCTCTTCTATCCAAAGAAGCCTGCAAAACTGTTTCTGGAGTGGTGGATGATTCTGATATTACTTGTCCATCACTTGTTTCACATGTGTATATTCCGTCTGATGTCTTGTACACTATAGAATCAAAAGCGTTCATTACTGTGTAAACACCTCGTTATAGTATATCTTGTTGTTTATCAGAGTGCCCATTACAGATTCAACTATATCGTGATAGTATAGGTCCGATGTTTGTGCAGGAATCCGGGTAGTTATATCGCCCGTTCCTTGTAAAGTTCCTTTATCGCCTGTAGTATCCATATCCCATAACGACCACGTAAATTTTTTAGGGACAGATGTGTCATTTGCTTCTAGTTCCAATATATAATTTGTTGCAACTAAGGGTAAATTAATAGAAGTAGAATCTTTAACACATGTTCCTGAAGCATCATTATGATAGACAAAAAACTGGGTATCTGCGCCTCCATGACCGAATAAGAAACATGACTCGTTTGAAGCAACAGGAACGGTATCGGAAGCATCCAAAAGTCGGGCTGGCCCAAACCCCTTGAAAATCCTTCTATTGGATAAAGAATTGTTATCGAAAATGAATACAAATCTAAACAGTGCATTTTTAAATCGTTTTGTGATTGGAGCATCAAATTTTACTACGCCTGCAATATCGTTATTGGATCCAGATAGAGTCTGCCAAATATTATAATTTCCCCTATTATTACTAACAGAATCAAGTTGATTTCCTAGACCAACCAAACCGGATAAAAGACCTGTCGCATCTATACCTCTCTGTAGTGTGCAGGTATAGTTACCATATCTAGATAGCCTGAAAAATGAGTTTGCCTGTATGTCTATTTTTTTCTGTGTTATTGTCTGTGAATCATTGGTATACAAAGTATCATTAGGTAGCTTGGCCTTGTCTGTTATCTGAGATAGTGATGAATCAGGGATATTTGTTACAGTGTTTAGACTTGAATCAATGGTTTTGTTGGTCAGGGTTTGAACAGTATCGGCAAATAACATCTCTTCGTTTCCACCCAAGGTAGGAATAGTTATGATCCAGTCCGCGGCCTCGGCAGAAGTAGCAATCTTTATCTTGTTAGATCCAGATGAATCCCTAAGGACTAACTTATTGCTGTTAAAGGACCATTCATTGTCTATTACGATATCAAGTGTAAGATCCTGACCGTTTAAGATGTTGTTGATCTTGTCAAGGTCATCACCACCAAATCTTAAAGGTGTACCCGCATCATTAATCCCTAATACTTTAAAACTAGACATCTATATAGTTTCAAAATCTAATTAAGAAAGAATGAGAAGTAATACTAGAATTTCTCTATTAGTCTTACGGACCAAAAGTCCATGGCCAGGTCAGAGTTTAGAAGATAGTCGTAGGGCATGGTAAAGTATCCTTTGTTTCCCCATTCTTTTCCCCAAGAATTAACACAGATAAACCTATTTTCTATATCCGAGTAACCTACTGCCACTACAGCATGACCGCCTTTGTATTCCTCTCCTTGTTTAGGCAGGTTAGCAATACCCGTATCTTCAGTTAGATCAGAATAGAATGATTCATAGACCTGGAATCCAAATACGAAAGGATAGCCTTGGGCTAAGCAGCCTTTTAACTGTTCTAAGGATTGAGGTATTCTCTTGTATTCTAACACTTGATGATCTAACGCTTTCTTGTACAACTCGGGATCGGGCTTTACATTGACTTTCATTGGGTCAAATGGCCAGTAACCCCTTTCGGTCCCCAAGTGCTTTCTTTGTTCAGATACCACCCCCTCGTTGTTGATTGACTTGAATGCGTCTCTTATTACGGCCCCTTGATCCTCTTTTTCTATGCCTCTTATCTTTCGAGCATTGTAGTAAATGAACAACCGAGAAGGGATAAACATATTATCTTTAGATACTTGCTGTATTCTCAAGCCTGATTCAAAGACTGTAGCAACAGAGTTACCTACACAACTATTAGTTTGAAGTTGATTAAAGATATAATGTGTTTGTATAGCACTTTGTTTATCACTATCTGGACCACATGGACCATCCTTATCTTTGCTGCCTTTCCTTAGGTCTACTGATTCAGGTAGTTGTTCTAAGAGCTGCTTGGGAGCACTAAAGATATGATCTCTATTATCTGAAGGGTCAGGTATCCATCCTAGTTTTCTGTGTTTTGGTTTTCCTTTTTTATCTAAATTATTTCTATCTACACCAGACATATAATACTAGAACAAATAGAGTAGCGGTATTGATAGAAACTAATTATACAACATTTGATACTCTATTATTAATCTAACAGAACCATTCTCAAAGACTACTTGATCATATTTGTCGTGATGTATGTTCGTAGATAATTTAGCAGATATAACATTGACCTCATCAGGATTGCCAGTAGTTACATTCTTGATACTAACAGAATCGGATTCTACATTATGAACTACTGTTAACTCTATGGGATTTGTGTTCTTTACTATCTGGATTATGTATGGTGATTTGACTACTATGTGGATTGTGTCCTTACTTAGATTAGACATTAAAATAAAGAAATATTATGCAGAGCTAAAAGGATTGTCTTGTATGTCTTTCTTGCATCTAGAACAATAGTAGAAATATGAATCAGATTTAGAGAAATGTCTATGTTTATCACATATCATTCTAAAACAGATCTTGCACATTATAGTAGCCTTTCTAATACAGTATCTGGAACCTACACAGAAATACTCAATCATTTTAGATCTTTATCATAACCTGTAACTTTACCTTTAGTGAAATCCCTTTCTATATTTCCATATATGATATTTACAAGTGGTCATTTCTTTTTCTCTCCGCAATTTGTGCAATAACGATCTTTTACCCAAAGTGTATGACATTTCCTACAAAAGGATTCAGGATTAAGATACATCACACCAGTATATACAAATGCTAATGGAAATATATCCTCTATACTCAATTCTCCTCTCTCTATCTTTTCCAAGTCTTGATACCTAAATAAAGAGGCGTAGTTTAATATACTATTCATTTCTTCTCATATCCTACAACTGCCCCTTTAGTAAAATCACAATGTCTCTGCCCCCACTCGGTCAATTCTATTTCTCCTGTTGTTAAATCAAAATCCATATCTTCATAACATACACCGTACAGATCGGTAAACATACCTAGTATATGTCTAGCCATTTTGGTTTTATCCACAAATTCCATCAGGTGATTTGTTTCTACCATTCCAGGTGGTTTCATCATGTTAGATCCTCAACTTTAGTAGACGGCATCTACAAAATGCATGTGTTAACTGATCGGGTAACGGTATAAGGTTTATTTCTTTCATGGTCCATATAACGCCGTCTAGAGGCCTACAGTACTTTTTGCAGACCTTGTCATCTCGAGCGGTCATCCATATGAATACGTATCTATCGGTCATGATATTGGAAAAGAAGGCTTCATCATCTAATGTATCAAATATAGTAGTAAAGTCAGAATTCTCCTTGAGTTCAGAATATCCCTTTATGGCTAGCAGAGCAGATAGGGATTCCGGACCGTATCCCAATACAGGCTGTAAGGCTGCGGTCTCTGCTACTGTTTGACTGTTAGGATTGTTCTTGTCTAATACTTGCAATACCTGTCTTGTCTTTTCCTTGGTTGCCTCCATCATTACAAATGTGGCTATCTCTGCGGCAAGGGTGTCGACTATGAATTCTACCCCTATTGGGGGTCTGGCAGGATCTCTTGAGAGCAAGAACTTTTCTATCCTACCCCATATTCTTCTTGAGTAGCTGCTTGTGTATTGTCTAATGAGAGCCAAATCCCTGTCTGTAGTAAAATATGTAAGGGTGGGTAGCTCATCAAACTTTGTGCCGTATGCTCCTCCTAGCCTATAGATCTCTTCAATGTTGGCTCGGAAAACGGTTGAGAATAGAAAGCCATACTTTCGTTTTAGGTCTGGTAGTCTAGGTTTAACAGTGTTTTCAATCTCGTTTTTAACCATGTATTTTAGTATAGCTAGTAAGGAACGATTTAGCTTCTTCTCTAGCTTTAACAGTTCTATAGATTCCCGAGTATCTTCTAGTTCTTTACCCAGTAATACAGCAGAAGTGTTAGTCATCTTACGATGTGTTAATAGAATGTTCTGTATTGTAGGAGTAGTAGTAGTAGGATTATCCTGTATTTGACTCATTATCTAGTATCATGAATCCTACTCTATTATCTTTTAATATTTGTAGTTGTAATCCTGTAACATAGTATTTTAAAGAACCGTAGTTATGATCTCGGAATCCCCATTGTTTATTTCTAGGATTATATAATCTTAGTAAACCTAGTCCTTTAGTTGCTTCAAATACAGTATAGAATTCAATATGTTTCATGATGTTCACTTAATCTATCTTGTTCTGGGAATAATGAATCAGATAGTTGATCCAATACTTTACCCAGTATATTTCTCTGCTTGGGACTGAGATCACCATGTCTAACATAGTATTCATACCAATATGCTAAGACCATATAGAAATCTGTAAACTCTCCAGGTTCCAGCTTTACAGTCAATTCGGTAATTTGTTTAGGCTGCATGTTAGTGAGTTGCGCCTAATCTACACCCGCATAGTTTACAGGTCATAAACTGTGATTGCTCTTCATTGTATTCCATGTCTACTACAGTGTAACCACATTCAGGATTTAAACATACAAGCATTTTACTTCTTGTCCAAGTAAACCTTAATCTTGGTTAATAGCTCTTTATATTCATCCTTGTCGATACCAGAACCAAAACTCCAGACATCATCAAAGATGTTTAACATGGCATGTTCATTGTCTATAAAGACCATGATGTTTCTTATCAGTTTAAGATCATTATCCGATAATTCTATTTTTTCAGATTGATAATCTTGACTCATAGCCAGTTTACAAACTCCTCAATGGATTCTTTAGATTGAACTAGATCCGTAGTGTCTTTGTTTATAATGATATTGTTAAATGCTTTAATATAATGGACCGTTAATTCCTCTTTTACTATATTATATGATAT
>JAKDMR010000303.1 GCA_030452275.1 Candidatus Nitrosocosmicus sp.
TACAACACTAGTCTAATTGGTTGTATTCAAATTAGTTATTCGACAGAGCAGATAATTATAAAACAATGTACATGAATGACAAATCAGAAAAAGGCACATTTGTAATTTCTCTTGATAAAAATTTAAAACCGATAAATGTCAAAATAACCCCTAAATTAAACTAATATAATCTCTCATTTATGAATCCCACTCTCCTAATTCTAGATACTGGATGATACTACTATTAGGAAGTTATGATCCTAAAACAGAACAAGTATTGTATAATCTAAGAGAACAAATCGCTAAAGACTTCATGGGTTTAAATGATGTGCTTTTAGTTTTATTATTAAATGAAATTGAAGTTTATGTTGTCGACTATATAGACAGTAGTACCAATGAGAGAAAAAAGTTTACAATAGTTGTCGAAATCTGTGAAATTAAGAAGGCAACGATGTACAGGTTAGAAGAATCGTTGATTACAGATGTACGAGATATTCCCTTACTATCAGAAGATGATAATATCGATCAGGACGTAGTAAATCATCTTAAAATGGAATACGAGATTAAAGATATTGTAAAATTGGAAATTATGGAGAAATTATTTCATACAACTAATTCTAGATCTGATTGCCTCATCTGCCTATATTCAAATTTCTTATTATTAATCAAATTTGTAGTCAGATAAATTTGCTAAGCATGGTTGAACCCCGGGAGAGAAGTATCATAAACACCCTACTTATTAATTTGATTGTCAATATTACCAATCCACCGTTGCACTGCTATGGCTTTAATTATTGCTTTAATTATTTTTAGTGGCTAACTACCTGTGCAGGGTGCATGTTTGATATTAATTTTTGCACACTCGAATAAAATATTTCATACTTTGGACTAAAAACCATAATTTATTTGATTAAATACAAAGATGGGCATGTATAAAAGCAAATTTTATATCGTGGATTTCCAATTCTAGAAATGTGGTTAGATCATCGATATTTACATCTGATAGTGAAAAGGATGATCTAGACAATCCTGATGGATTGTCAGCTGCTAAGTTACCTGGTAGATTAACCTCATTTGGTTTTGAATTCTATAATAGGATAAAATTATTTCCATGGTGGCTTCAGTATCATAAAGGACAAACCGCCGAATCGAATCTCAAGAATCTTATCATAGACTTGGGTAGGTCTTTGGGCTTAGAGGATAGATGGCTAAAAGATATACTCCGCCACACCATATCCGAATTTTCAAAGAAGGGCTTGGGCACCGATTATTACGGTTATCATAATATTCAACACGAACTAGAAGCTGTTTACTTTACGCTATTGTCGATTTCTGGGATTAACAGGGCGGAAAATTTCAAAGTATCACAGGAAGAAACTACTTATTTATTTGTAGCCGCACTATTTCACGACTATGATCCTCTTAAGGAATTTGATAAACCTAATGAGGATTGTGTCGAATTTTTCATTAGAAATGATCCTAAAATTAGAGAATTTATTATAAATGCAAACTTGAATCTCGATTTGGTAATGATATTGATTCATAGGACAGCTTATCCGTTCAAAGGGGAAATTGAGCAGTATGCAACCAAAAAGATTGATGAATTATTCGAAGAAGCAGGAATTTCCCAGCATGATATAAAAATAAGGGAGCGTTTTAGGAGTTTGGGATGGTTTCTTTCAGTATCGGAGCGCATAGCCGGATATGCATTGGGAAATTATGAACATGCAAGGGATATTGCTAGGCGTAATGCTCATGCATTGGGATGGCATCCTTCTGTGATCAATAAGAACTCTGTGAAATTTTTTGATAGCATGATGTTAGAAGAAAAGGAGATGTTTGATTTTATTATGCTAAATGTACCTTCAGAATTTAGAAAAAATTTTTATGATAATGTAGCTTACTTTAAAGAATCATGGAATAGAGAATTAGGATTAAAAGATTCAAAAAGAGGCATTAAATTAATTTTTGTCACGGAAGGTCATAGTAGCAAGGTGGATGAGAATACGATGAAAATCCTTTTAGATATTAACAATCGGGTATCCACATTGATGCGCCAAAATGAAGACTACTTTAGAAGGACAATCGCAGATGAATCATCAATATTGGTAACGCTAAGGATGAATAACAGTGCTGGTGATGTAATAGGTTACGCAAAAGGCGGTCCGTTGGAAAATTATGAACTACGCACAGGTACAGTCGATGTGAACAAGGGGTCAAAGAACACAGTATATCTGGAAGGGGTTAGCGTCCTTGAGGGCTATTGGGGAGGAAGTGGCGGCCACTACTTGCGCATAAAATTTTTAGGTGAAGCCATCAAGAATGAATATAGTTATGTCACTGGTTATGTTCATAGGGATGTAATAAATCAACGCAAAAAGAAAAGCGAAATTATCGAAATAGTACAAAAGTATGATCCTGATAAATTAGATTATTACAGGATTGACCTGAATAATTCAATCTATCAAAGAATGGTTACCGACGCGTATGATATAGTTTGCTAGTAAAATAAGAATGACAATAACTCTTGTTAACTCATTTTTATGTTTGTCAAACCCATAGATCTGGTTTTGATATTCTGATATTTTTTTAAGAATAAGTATGCACAACAAAAATTAATTTGGGTAAAATTGATCAGAAGGAACGCAGGGTAATTGGGTCTGAGGATTCTAGGGACCTTTAGAACTTTTGATTTCAAAGTGACGGTTTGAAAGTAGTTTTTCAGGTGGTAGTACTATCACTGGCTTAGATAGATAGGGATATAATCGGATATCATTTTTCATGCTTTTATATACCAAAATAAACTCTTGTTAAACACAATAAGCCTTAATAATCTTTATTCTGTCGTTATGTTGTTTTGCTCGGGCTTTACTCTCCGTTGATACATGATGATTCACCTTTCTCATCATAACTTTTTAGAAAATAGGATAATTTTTGCCATTAACGTGCAATATAAGCAAATATTAGCCATGAATCAGCAAAAGCTTTATTAGAAACGTTCTTGAATATACAATTGGTTATGTCAAAAGGATGTGGCTTAGTAGATCAATGGTATTTAAAGGGATTGTTATTATATAGGGAGAAATCATATACGGAAGCTATCAAGTGCTTCGATAGGTCTCTGGAACTGTCTTCATTAAAGGGCTTTAATTCATGGTATATGAAAGGAATTTCTCTTTATCATATGAACGAATTCAAGGAAGCTATCAAGTGCTTTGATAGATCAATCTCAAATTGATATTTTGCTGACATGTGTAAGTTGATAATTGAACAATTAAGGTAGTTGTTATTAGTAATATTTTTTTGATTCTTATTAGATAAATTAAGACTCATGATGAAATAATGGGATATTATTAATGGTGTAACAGATCCGCCGAGAAATACTAATCAATAAATTCAAATACTTTTTACACGCATCTCAATAATCAGTAAGGGTTCTGGTTACCAGATAGAATTAATCATTTATTGCCCGCATTCGGTAATTAAATTTTATTTAAGTGAAGTGTCTTGATGCTTGTCATGTTTAATTCACAACATAGTCTTCATTT
>JAKDMR010000304.1 GCA_030452275.1 Candidatus Nitrosocosmicus sp.
GTTGTTTAAATGCCTATCCTGATTAACGCTCTTCTGGGCCAAATTTAATTGGAAACCTACTCTTAAAGCAAGAATTACTGTCTTATCCAATAAGATGATTGTACATTTTGAAATATTAAGAAAAAGAATCATATTTCAAGATCGAACTCATTTGTATGTTTATATAATTACGAATCGTTATCAATATTGTGATATTATAGATAATGAATATCATTGAAAATGAAATACCATACCTGGTAGAGGCAAGAACTTGCGGGTGTAATGAAAGAGGGAAAAGTGTTTCATATCATTTCATTGAATCTTCTCATAGCTTATGTGTGGACAAAGTAGAATTGATGCTCGGTCAGATCCAAGCCTGTGAACGATTATTGAAATTAGCCCAGGAAGATGGTGAGATTGTTTTACTAAAAGATGAAATATCTAATTTGAAATTGGCTTTAGAAATGATACAGAATAAGTAGTTTGTAGTCTAAAGGATGATTCTAAAAAGAAATTTTCGCTTGATTTCTTATTTTTGATCGATATGACCTTCTCTGGATCTCTCTCGCGCGAAACAGACTGAACCTTCCTAGATGATCTTATCATTTAGAATTTCTAATTTTTCATTATAATATATATTCTGAGGTTTATTCTTGCTAACTTTTGTTAATTGCGTACTGCGTTAATTAGGACTAGATTTTGGCATATGCTTTAAGGTGATTATATCTGTGAGAGTATAAATAAGATAGTTCTGATTTATATGTTTGAAAAGCATATCTTTATCATGACTGACATCAAATGCAAGATTATCCCAGAACCCCATCGTGATCGAAAGGCGGTATTTAGACAATCTACTTTAAAGACTCCTTACATTGATGGAGATGGCTATGAAGACGTTCGGTCTATAAAGATGTCATATCTCTGTGGTAATTGCGACTTTATTCTTGCAAAAAATATACACTCCGATCAGATTGCCCAACTTTTAAGTACAAATAGTAAAGGATTAGATATCGTACTACAGTGTCCAGAATGTAAAGAATTCAATGAATTGAATTCAGATATACATCCTTCCTAAGTTGTTTATCGTAATGTTTTGCCAATAGATTTAGATATTAAATGATTCATAGTGTCACTCTACTTCTTGAAATCAAGTCACATCATCCATTCATGATAAGGGCTGTCTAGAAATTATTAATCTATTGTTGTTTATTATTGCATGACTTGTTATAAAGATAAAGGAAAACCTAAATACATTCTAACATACGACTCATCTCTATCTTTTGTAATATTTTATGGCTTTAATCCAATGCTATAATATTTAACAAAAAGTCAATCAATTTCAAGGCTTATTATCAAATAAATTTCTCTCTCCTCAACAGCTGAGCACCTTAAAGCATCTGAAGGATTGCGATTGAATATCTGCTATCCGATGCCTTGGGATTAATTGAAGTATTGAACATGTGAGATCCGGGTGGTATTATTTAAATAAGAGGAATTACATTTTATGTAGAAAAATATAGATACCTTTAATACCTTTTCTGATTAAAAATGGTTGGAAAGGAAAGATAGAGCAAGATTGTCTGGAAAGTCCCAACTAATTGATAACGATCATGCCATGTCTACTCTTGACTTTGGCACAATGGAGTTTATGAAATGGTTAATGGGAGTAGAAACAGGATCAAAAAACTGTCTAATAATAGTAAAGGATTTTTTCGAAAACAAATATGTGATTTTATTTGATAAAAATATTTCTAACTCGGTTATAGTTAGTTATAGAGAAAGTATGCCTTGGTGCATTACCTGTGATACTGATGACTGTGGCCATGTTGGATTTGCAATATGTCTTAAACAGCACTATGATAGAAACGATCAAATTATTTACTAATTAAACCGAATATTTAAGGAGCATCTGTTATGCTTCCAGTGCCCGATGACGGCAATCCATTACCATTTTTCTGATCTTTTCTATATCTCTCGGTAAATTTCCATCCATATTTAATAACGTAGGGTGAAATGAACGTGGTAATGATCGTCATAGTTCCTATCATTGGTAATATGAATGGACTTGCAGCGCCGACATCTATTCCACCCTTTGCTACTACTAATGCTATTTCTCCTCCAGATGAAGATAATCCTACAGCGGTACGAGTAGAAGACAGTTTACTTACACCTTGTATTCTAGAGGCAAGATAAACTGTTAAGAATTTTGCACCTATTGAAACCCCTATTAGGATCAATGCTGGTACTATAAACAGTGGAATAAGTTTAAAGTCCATCAGTGCACCTACAGAGACAAAAAATAATGCAGCAAAAATATCTTTAACCGGTGTAGCCAAAACACTAGTTACAGCATGTGACCTTGACTCTGCAATTAGGACGCCTGCAAAGAATGCGCCAGCTGCTACTGATATTCCCAACTGAAAAGATATGAACGCAAATCCAAAAGCAACGCCGACGGCTGCGACAATTAATACATCATGTTGATTGGTTCTTGCAACAACGTCAATTAATTTTGGAACTATCTTTGATCCTACTACAAGTACTCCTGCGATAAATCCAATGGTAATTGCTATGGATATCATGACTTCATTAACAGAAATATCTCCGCTCACTCCAGCAGATTGGAATATTGCTAACAAAGAGATAATCAGGATATCTTCTATGATTGCGGTTCCTAGTATCAAAGTAGCGGCTTCATCTTTCATCATGTTGAGTTCTCCTAAAACTCTCATCACGATGACTGTACTTGTTACCGATATCGCCAAGGCTATGAACAAACTATCATAAAATCCGAGTCCCAGTGCCTGTGCAGTAAAGAATCCTATGGCTAATGTTCCAAAGGCTTCGCTAGTAGCAATGATGATGGCTTTCCTACCTATTCTTCTTAGTTTCTGTATGGGGAATTCCATGCCTACTGAAAAGAGTAACAAGATTACTCCCATTTCGGCAAATAGATTAAGGACATCTGAATTATGAATAAGACTAAAAGGTGGAGTATAAGGACCGATGATAATACCTGCAACAATAAAACCAATAACTACAGGTTGTTTTAGTCTGTAAAAAATCAAAGTCATTACAGAGGCAATTATCATTATAACTGCAAAATCTTGTAAAATTTGTTCAATCGGTATTTCCACAACAGAAGTTGTTGTTTACGTTATTTAAATAATCACGCTAAAGTTCAAACTTGGCCAATGTAGTTGATTGTATTTTTCGCTGCATCGTTAAATTATTATCAAACTGTTGAGTTTAGCCTCTAGTTTTTTTAAGCAAATAAATCTTGAACTATTTAGTTATCTACTCTAAGAAACACATCAAACAAGAGAAATGCCTTACATCTTATTGGTGATATAATCAATTAATATAAAAAGACACAAGTCGGATCTTTTGATCAATAAATTAACCAAAGCGTCGAAGCTCATCACCTTTCCTTCCTATTATCATCTTGACCAATTTTTTTCACATCTGATTGTACCATAAATTCTAAAACTTTGTTGCTATAGGGAAAAAAGCAATTAGTATCAAAAACAATTTATGTTAATACTTT
>JAKDMR010000305.1 GCA_030452275.1 Candidatus Nitrosocosmicus sp.
TATGGTAGCAATAGAATCTTTTAATATAAGTAAAATATACAAAAATTCCAATAAGAAGGCATTAAATGATATCTCTTTACAAATCGAAAAAGGAAAGATATCCACATTATTGGGAAGAAATGGGGCCGGAAAAACTACCTTTATACGTATTTGTTCTACTCAATTGTTACCCACATCCGGAAAGATATTAGTGTTCGGTGACGATATACTCAAGTCTCCAGAAAAAATACGTCAAAAAATTTCTATAGTTCCACAGGAAGGAAGGCCCTTACGCGCATTAACTCCGTGGGATCATATTTATAATTGGTTGAGGATACGAGGCGAAAAGAAAGAGTCCGCATCGCAGAAAACATCTGACATATTACAAAGACTTGATCTCTTTTCTGCAAAAGATATTCCTGCATTGAATCTGTCGGGAGGAATGAAACAGAAAATTTTAGTTGGAATGGCCATGGCAACTGAATCACCTTTGCTATTTTTGGATGAACCTACAATAGGTTTGGATCCAGTATCACGACGACAGGTGTGGTCTATCATAAGAGATTGGAAAAATAAGGGAATAACCATTATTTTAACTACTCATTATATGGATGAAGCCGAAATGTTGTCTGATTGTATATTCATTATTGATGAAGGTAGAGTCGTTTCTAGAGGCAACATGAACGATTTAAGAAATACTCTAAATTATCAAATAAGAATTGACATCAACATATCGAAGGATTATTCTGTTTATGATTTAAGAAACTTCATTAATTCTTTTGGGAAAACAATTAGTATGAGTTCTGACTCTATAAGATTATTTACTTTTGAACATAATCTAGGCGAAATATCTGATATTTTGGTTCGTAATAATTTGTCATTTTCTGTATCTCCTATCACATTAGATGATATTTTCGTAAATCTTGTCGGTGGAGCTGATATGGAGTGATCTTTTCATTTTTTATTAGAATATATGTTGGGCTTTTTAAAAATATTTTATGCGGGAGTTGCCAAGCCTGGTCAAAGGCGTGAGATATTTAAAACACGATGCTCAGAAACCAGGATAATTGAGATACCTCATCTCTTAGGGGTCCGTGGGTTCAAATCCCATCTCCCGCATTAGAAACTTAAGTTTCTTTTTTTATCCATATCCAAGTCTTTTCTATTACCCATAACTAATGTTAGACTTTAAGATGATCATATACTCATTTAACAAATGCAGAGTGATTATTTGGCAATGAAAGATGAAAAAGTTACAATGATAAACTAATTAATTGTTGACACCTTATCAAATAGATATTTCAGAATAGCAACACGACAGTTAGTCTGTAGTACACCTTAAACGTTTTAACTGTGTATATTATTTTATTCAAATTCGTATGTTGTAATTAAATAATGCACAAATCAATTATTGTTAATATGCTTATAATAAACTAACAAGACATAGTCTCACAAATAAAAAACCGGAAATGAATCTCTTTGTCTTTTGCTTGGTCTCAATTCAATCCAATTCATTCATCTATACCGTATATATACTCCTTATATTACCAATATTATTTAGCGGGGTGGGGAAGCCAGACCTTTTTAGGGGCTAGGTTATCCCGGCGGGCTCATAACCCGCAGAGCGGTTTCTGTGCCTTTAAAGCCAGCCGTAAGTTCAAATCAACCCCCCGCTATCTTTTATCCACTTTGTACTCTTTAGCAGATGCTTTATTTCCATGCCATTAAATCGCTTTTCCAGACCATATCTAGATGATGGTTTGGTGAGATGTCGATGAGCAATAGGTTCCGGAATATATAGACCAAACTTTAGTTTTCTATCTTTTTCCGTCTTTATTTTTCCACTATTTCTAATCCTTGTTTTACAAATGTAACATTGATATCCTTTATCCTTTCCCTCTGATTTCATATTCTTAGAACACTTCTCGCAAGTGGGGTTTCTACTGTTATACACTCTTGCTAATTCTTTAATTATGAGGTATTCTAAGTTGAGGGTAAATTGATTATTTGATTTTAAATGTGCACCATACCCTACCTCGACCCTATCTCCAATTACTAACATGCTTGCAATCTTTGTTAGACCAGTAGGCTGGTAAACCGCAACTGGTAAGGTACTACCAAACCCGTCCTTTATTTTGAATATTACATGTCCACCATTAATTACGGATGGTGTAGATACAACCTGACAAGTTATACGTCCTGAGGTATATGGTTTAATGTCGGTTCCCTTGTTCTCTTTGACTAGATGTAAATTCGTTCCTTGGTTGGATCTGAATATCATATAACCGTCTAATTCTTCTTCGATACACAAGTTTTTCAGAAATAATGTGGTTATAAATGGGTCTTCTCCTCTAATGCCACAAAATACTGGGTCAGGTCCCCGAGGAGTAATTAGTATTCTATTATTTTTAATGTCAAAATTATTGTAGGTATATGGATATGATTGCTCGCTTAATTTTTTTACTTTAAGGTCATCTGTTTTTCTGTCAGTTCCAATATTTTCTTTACTTCTGTATGCAATTGTTTCAAATGTATGATCCGAATCTAAAAGACAACCTGTTGCTGCAAGCGCACCTACAATTCCATATCCTTTTCCAAAAATGCTGAATTGCATATTATTCTTAATAGCTATTTTTATGGCTAGTTGTTTACTTAATATGGTATCCATAGCACTTTCACTAAACGATCTCAAGTCTTTGCCAATACCATTCCCTTCATAAAAAACTAAACCCGGATTGGCTCCGTTTTCTAATTCGGAATAGTTTTCTATGGCATAAGTGATCTCTTCTTTGATTTTTTCATAATTTCTCCCTCTTATTCTTAAACAGACTGCACCATTTCCTCTAGTTTTGAGAGGAACATTGGGATTTAGTCTTATTAATAGTGGAAAATCAACAAACTCTATCTGGAATTTTCTTATTAACATATTTGATATTAAATAAGATAGGTGGGTAGTACATCTTCCATTTATTGAATCAGTGTCATCAAATCCTATATGCAGAGTTTTCTCGTCACTAGGTTTATTCCAATTATTCATTAGCAACAATTATGTCTTTATTGTGATGAGTATCTCATACTATTTAATAAAAATGCCTCAAAGATTTAGGAGTAAATTTTAGGATTATAGAAAATTCTTATACCTTTTTGTTCCAATATTTCAGGTTGTTAAAATCCATAGATAAAATCGATTTTGAAAAACGTAATGGAATCATCCCTGTAGTGGTTCAAGATATAAGAACTAAAGATATTTTGATGCTTGGGTATGCAAATAAGTACGCTTTAACCAAAACCGTTGAAACTGGAAATGCACATTTTTGGAGTACTTCTCATAATAGATTGTGGATGAAAGGCGAAGAATCGGGGAATATTCAACCAGTAGAAAAAATATTGGTTGATTGTGATTCTGATGCATTATTATATCTGGTTAATTCTATGAAGCCTGCCTGTCATACAGGAAATCGTTCATGTTTTCATAATGAATTAGGATGATTGACTCCTAATAGTTAAGTAATACTAAATATTATTTAGAGAGATTT
>JAKDMR010000306.1 GCA_030452275.1 Candidatus Nitrosocosmicus sp.
TTACAGTGGATGAATGTAGAATATTGATGGGGGCTTGGAGACTTAACTTAGTAGAAAATTCGCTAGGCTTCTTTCCAAATTCTTTTACGAAAGATACGAAGGTCAAGTTGTAAACAAAGAATCAATAAACACTGTTATTGATACTCTCCAGGCCCAAGCAGAATTTGGAAAAACAAAATATCATCTGTCTTTAAGAGTGGCTGAGTATGATGGAGATTTTTATTATGATTTGACAGATGACAAACACAGATGTATCAAAATTTCAAAAAGGGAAGGAAATTGGCAGATTCTAGATAATACGCCTGTTCCTCTCTTTAGAAGGTATAACCAAATATCTCAGGATATTTTTTCTGAGGAAGAACATGAGAAAATCAAAGAAGAAGGACTAAACGAAATTATTTCATCCCTTAAAGAAAAGGATCCACTGGATGAATTTCTGTCAAAAATGACAAACATTAAACAGGACGATGAGGGAAGTAAGTTGCTAATCAAAGTAGCACTAATTTCCTATTTTATTCCAAACATACCGCATCCAATAATGATACTACATGGAAGTGCAGGAAGTGCCAAATCAACGCTCCAATTTCTATTAAAAAACATTGTCGATCCAGCAAAACCATCTCTCTTAACGATCCACAACAATTCAACTGAATTTATTCAACAGCTGGCTCATAATTATCTGGCAACATATGATAATCTAAGATATACTCCTTACTGGTTAGCAGATGAAGTTTGTAAAGCAGTAACTGGGGTTGGTCAAACAAAAAGATTGCTATACACAGATGACGAAGACAAAGTATACGAATACAAACACTGTCTTATCTTTAATGGAATCAATGTAGCCTTCATCGAACCAGATGTGTTGGATAGAAGCATTATGATCCATCTAGATGAGATTGACGATGAAAAAAGAAGAACAGAAAAAGAGATTCTCAATGAATTTTATTCCCTCAGGCCTTTCATACTGAAATTCATTTTCGATACCCTATCAAAAGCTATTGTAATTAAAGACACAGTAATGAAAAACACAAAAAAACTTCCAAGAATGGCTGACTTTGCAATATGGGGAGAAGCAATATTGCAAGCTTGGGAATACAAGGAAGGAAAGTTTTTAAAAATATATTTTGATAACATGGGACGTCAAAATGATGAAGTAATTGATTCAAACCCTATTGCCTTTGCTATTCGAAAGTTAGTAGAAGAATTATCAACTTCATCGTCTTCACCTTCTTCTAACAACATTTTTGAAGGAACACCTTTGGAATTTTTGGATGAATTAAACAGAATTGCCACAGTTCACAAAATTAATACTTATTCAAAGGAATGGCCAAAAGATGTCAGGTGGTTAGTTAGACGAATCAACCTGGTAAAATCAAATCTTCACAAAGCCTTGGATGTTAGAATAAATACAAGTAGGGATTCTAGAGACAACACTTCCAAAATACTTTTAATAAAAAATGTCTCCGATGACTCCGGCAAGCATGATTTATCTCCGGATTCTAACAATCTAACTCCGTATTTTGATAATTTAACTCCGGATGAAAATCAGGATTTGGGCACAAAATTAAGCAATTCCGGAGACACCGGATATACCGGAGACATTTCTAATTCAAACTCTTTGAATTCGGCTAGTAGAATAAAAGAAAAAGAAAATATCTTTATGGAAAAGTCTGAAACTCTGGATGAACCTCAAGATACTAACCTCTATTCTAAAGATCCAAATATACTATGTGAAGGTGTTACAGAACTTTTTTACTGCAAGCAACATCCTAATATTAGGAACATTCACTATGATGAGATGATAAGACATAGGCAACTTTCACCCGATCATAATGATAATAATAGTTACTTGAATAGACTGAGGGAATAGTTTGAGTATTAATAAGGGTATTGATTTTTTACTATATCACTTTGATTCTGATAGTATATTCCCAAGGACTATAATGACTAAAAAACTGGGTAAACAGGAGGTTATATATTCAAAGACCAAAGTTTTAAACCACTTTGAGGATTCTAATTATGTAGACTGCAGAATTAACGCCTTTCCTTCATATGTAGATTACAAAGGTATTCAAAGGTACCCTCCTGACTTTATTTTTATAGATCTAGATAGATCGGATTTTAAAACTCTCAGAGGCCTACAAACTACTTTATCAAAAACTTTGAAAAATATTTCGAGATTGCTGGATGGTTCAAAACCAACTGTGCTATGGACAGGTAATGGATACCACATCTATCAACCACTAGAGTCTATTATCTTAGAACAATATGACATTTTTACAGGATTTGAACGTCCTTCTAACCACTTCCTAAAATTTGCAAAAGATTATCCATCATCTGGAAAAGCGGATACTTCAAACAACCCTTCTTTTAGATCGTGTTTACTGCGTATACCTTATTCATTTAATTCAAAATGTTTGGGTAAATTTGAAGTTCGAGATCCTATCAATACCATGCATTCAGAGGATTCTCAAGTAAGTATAATTCAAGAATGGAATGGATTTAGGCCTTCTATAAAATTTCTATTGCGAGATTTTTTGCATTATTTGATAAATCAGAAAATTAAAGAAAGAAATAAGATGATAAGAAATATATCCAGAAATGAAAGAAATTATACTATTTTTTACGAAAATAGAGGAGGAAAGTATGAATGGATCGAACAATTGTTAAAAACTCCACTCATGGATTACAGAAAACATGTCATCAGCTTGATTTTGTCGCCGTATCTCATCAATGTGAAAAAACTGACTTACCAGGAATCTTACTATATTTTGATAGAGTGGCTCTCACAGTGTAACATGACAAGAAAACTGGATTTTAATCCAAATTATTTGGTAAAGTCGTCACTAAATACTGCTTCTGGTAAAGGGATACCGCCCATGAGACTCGATACTCTAAAAAACAAGAACATAGATTTGTATCATAACATTGCAAAATAGGAAAATGTAATTAAAGTGATTGTTTTATTCTATTGGTAATAAAAATATGCCTCAGTTTTCAGAAAGAAAAAAGCTAGTCCTAACCTTCTTGGTTATTAATTGTGGAATGTATCAATTTAACGAAAAGAAAGCATTGAAATACATTAAACAGAACTTTGGTAGATCGATTTCAAGAAGAACCTATTATAACTATAAAAAGTCCATGTACGAGAATTATGAAAAATCGTCACTTGATAACTATCCCAAACACAATCTAGGTATGTCAACATATAATGATCTTTCAAGATCTAGTAAAGGGATAATCAGTATGGCATTATTTACAGAAAAAATTACAATAATTAAAAAAGGATTAAAGATGGGAATTAAACTAACAAAATATGATAAACCAATGACTGTTCTTTCTGAATACCAAAACGATTTTGATGATCAGACAAAAACATTACTAGACAAATCTAGAAAACTTTTAGAAAGACTTCACTCAAGGAAAGACTAAAAAGGTTATTGACTTTACATTTATTGGGCATAAAGAAGTTGTAAAAAGACCTTCAGATTATTAACATTTGTCATATTTTGTTG
>JAKDMR010000307.1 GCA_030452275.1 Candidatus Nitrosocosmicus sp.
TATATTTTACTATACTCATAATTAAATTTTGACTATTGCTCCAAAGCAATAGTCAAATCAGTACAGATCTCCATAGAACTTGTTTTTTTGTTTTGATTCAAGATGAAAAAATGCAGGCACTAAATTTCTAAACAACGAGTAAAAGACCAAATTGATTCGTTGTAAAATCCATAAAGTTATCAACCTACTTCCATCTATCCATCATTATTTTACATGTAAAATGTAAGGTAAGGTAAGGTAAGGTAAAAAAAATCAATCGCTTTATTTGTCCAATTAATGGGATTTTGATAATACATGCTTTGCCCAAGTGGAGAAAATTACTACATTTGGTTTCGCATGTGAAAACCATAATAAGTATACTGGGAATAATTCAGTAGAAAGATCCTTTGATAAATCTACAACTGTTTTCAATTTTTATATAGCTAGATGAGTAATAATATGGAATTGAAATCTTAAATGGTGTCTTCATCTCCTTCTTCTGATCCAATCCTTAAAGTTTCACGAATTTACAAAAGCTATGCTTCAACAGCCGGAGATACACCCATATTAAAAAATATTGATTTTGAGGTTAAAAAGGGAGAATTTGTTGCCATTGTAGGTCCCTCGGGTAGCGGTAAATCTACACTTCTTAATATACTAGGAACCTTAGATCGACCGACAATTGGAGATATTTATATCAATGGTGTAGATGTGTTTTCCTTAAATGATCATGATCTGGCTTATTTAAGAAATAATGCGATTGGATTCATTTTTCAGTCCTATAATTTGATAAACAGAGCTTCTGTTTTAAAGAACATTGAAATTCCATGCATAATCTCAGGGCTGGATAAGAAGGAGCGCTTGGAAAGGGCCTCAAAAATCATGGGATTGCTTGGAATTGAGGACAAAGGCAGTTTCAAACCATTTAATTTGAGTGGTGGCCAACAACAACGAGTTGCAATAGCTAGAGCCTTGATGAATAATCCTTCCATAATTTTGGCTGATGAACCTACCGGTAACTTGGATACAAAAACCGGTAATGAAGTTTTTAATTTGCTCAAGATGTTGTCTAATAAGTATGATAGGACTATAATAATGGTCACACATAATCCGGAGTTGGCAATTAAAACCGATCGAATAATATATCTCAAGGATGGGGAAATAGAACGGGAGGAAAACATAGTTACCTGAAATATTTTTCTTTGCATTTGGCCATGTAATTATGCAAAACTATATTTTTTTAATGCATCTTAGATAACTTTAAGTCTATTTTGATGTATATGTATAAGAGTAATAGTTGTGATGATTACGATATTACGGATAAAAGCGCTGGAGAAACAAAACATAATGACAAAAAAGAGTCATCAAATTTACAAATCCACTATAATTAAAGAAAAGATCCGTCTATTGTGTCGGTCTAATTTCAATTTAATCCAAAATACCACTTGTTTTATGATGATATATTTTTTGAAAATTTTGCGATGCTGTCCTTATAGTTCACCACAAATAAGATTTGGATCTAACCATAAACGAGTAGTTAGCAGGGATACAGCCTATGGACATTAAGGAAATATTTGTCCTATCATTTCAGGCACTAAAAGAGAGAAAAATCAGATCTCTTCTGACCATTCTAATGGTTATGGCCGGAACTAGCCTACTAGTAGCAGTAAATGGTGTAGGAGCTGGGTTCACTGAATTCTTTAATAAACAGTTTAGCAATTTAGCTTCTAACATTTTATTTGTTACAAGTGGCAGTGAACAGAGCTCAGGTACTGTCGGCTCCACTGAAGGAGGAGGTGGCGGAGGTGGCGGCTCTCCTAGCTCCAAGATCACATTGAATGCAGCCGTCATAAACAGGATTGATTCATTGCCGTTTATTGAAGAAGTTATCCCATCTTATCAGTCCCAGGTATTGATAAAATCCAGGGGTGAGGAAAAAACAAACGCAGCACTATCTATAGATCCAAATAAATTATTTGTAATTGCCCCGACCCTTGATTTACAAGAGGGTTCTCAAATTAAACAAAATGATCCATCTGCAATTGTAATAGCAGAAAATATTGCCAAACCTCCTGGAGAAGACAATCCATTTGTAACATTGGGTGAGACCATAGAATTAGAATATTCATTTATTGATCCCACAACTGGCAAACAAGATACGATATCGAAGAATTTTTTGGTTACAGCGATAATGGAATCTACAGGAAATCCAACCATAGACAGTGCAGCAGCCATTAACTTGGATGCAGGCGATTCCCTTTTTCAAAAATCAGGCAGGTATGATTCTTTATTTGTAGTTGCATCATCCAACGAATTGGTGGATGTTGTTGAAAGTGAAATTAAGAAATTGTATGGAAATGATATAGGAGTAACTACAGCAAAAGCCATACTCAAGACCATTGAACAATTTACAGGCGGGATTACATCTTTCCTCTTGAGCATAGCCATAATTTCATTAATTGTTGGTGCAGTAGGCATAATTACCACATTATATACTTCAGTGATAGAAAGGATCAGGGAAATAGGTACATTAAAAGCAATAGGTGCTCAAAGCTCTAACATTTTAACAATGTTTGTTTTTGAAGCTTTGATAATAGGTATGCTGGGTGCAACTCTAGGCTTAATTGGAGGTGTTGGTGGAGGTTATGCACTGTCCCAGGCTACCCCCAGGAATGAAGGTGACCCTCCACTCATTCCCCTTTTTTTTATGACCGATATGATTACCGTATGGATAATCTCTGTTATCCTAAGTGTAATCGCAGGATTATTGCCAGCTTGGAAGGCATCAAAGGTAAGCCCCATAGAAGCATTACGACCAAAAACCTAGGTAACATATGTATTATAATATATATTTGGGTCAAAAAATCACCAAGATCCAAATATAATGGGCTCTTTGCAGGCTTTTGAAATAAAAAATAATCCTAATTTATAACAAATGTTCTAAATATCATCCCGATGGTGTTTAAACTTAGGTCTTTGCTTTACATGCCTATTGACTGGTTGAACATGCTTGTTGATTTTGTTGATTAGTCAGTCCAAATCATTTGATTGGATTAACTAGTGCTCAGACACTTAAAGATCCAAACCTCAGTTTGCAACCAGCTACAGTGGTTTTACTTCGCCTACGGGATTGGTATTTCTTGACGATTCTGGAAAGAATATCATAGTAATAGAAAAAAGGTAACGTAAAATTAATTTCAGATGGAATGCTACAGGATACTCCTTTAAAGCAATTTGACGTCAATTTTGAAAGTGAACGCGGTTTGTTAGGAGTTGAAGTAATGAGAGAAAATAACACTACACTGGTTTTATTTTATGTTACCGAAAGTAACGCTGATCAAATCGTGAGAGTCCAATGAGCTTTGCCTAATAGAGTATTCAGTTTTGAATGGGATGGCACTGACCTTGTTCATCAAAAGTTGTTCTTAGATTTGCCGGCCATACCTGGACCAAATCACAATGGTGGTAAGATAACTGAGGCTGGGTCATAATTCCAAACGAATAAAGCTAGTCTCATAGAG
>JAKDMR010000308.1 GCA_030452275.1 Candidatus Nitrosocosmicus sp.
TTCTCACTTTGTTTATTGAGCAGGAGGGGTGACATATGTTACTTAGCTTACCACTTTTGTACCGAAAGACCTGTGAATGATTTGAAAAGCATTGGTTTTCTTAGATAAACAATCGCAGGATAACAAAAGGAAAGGACATCTTTACATACGATATACAAAAATAAAGCTGTTTGGGCTAATTACGCAAGAGATTTACTGTAGAAAGTAAAAAAATAATTCACAAAGGAAATTAATCACTAAATTGGATGCATGGCATTAGAAAAGCCAATGATTCTTTCTATTTATATGAAATTTGAGTATTTACCAAAATTTGGCCCTCAGAACACAATAAATTACATTTATATTAGAAAAATAAAGCCTTTAGAAAATAGAAAAACAGGGCCGATAGCTCAGCTTGGTGGAGCGTTCGACTGATAATCGAAAGGCCGAGGGTTCAAATCCCTTTCGGCCCATATAATATACGGGTTGAAATACTTCTTTGATTATATAATCATTATAAAGGAGTCGAGATAGAGTGTCCATTAAATTATCCACGCTACTGAGCAAATTTGAAGAATTAGATCTAAAAGAAAATTCCGAAACTATAGGAAAGTTTTATTTATTCATGAAAAATAATGACTCTAGTGAAAGACATATTGTTAATAATCTCAAGGTAATTCATAACTTTGAGAACTTTTTTAAACCATCTAAAAACTTAAAAGAAATAAAAAGACAAGATATAGACTGTTTTTTGGATAGTAAAATAAAACCCTCAGACATAGATCCAGAAAAGAGATGGATTACCACTTGGAATCATTATCTAAACCATTTGAAGTTTTTTTATAGATGGTTATATAATGCTTATAATGAAAAAAGTCTAAATAACAAGAGTTTTTCTGATTGGGTGACTCCAGAATTCATGAAAATAAAAATGAAGACTACAAAGAGATTAAGTCCTTATTCTCATACTGATATATGGGAACGCGATGAACTACTTAATATAATTAAATATGAGCCTTCCAAACGGAATAAAGCAGCACTGGCTCTGTTTTGGGATCTGGATGCAAGAAATCACGAAGTTACGTTGCTAAAAATTAAGAATATACGGTTGAGAGAAAAATATGGAGAAGGAGAAATCCCACATGAAGCAAAGACTGGAAGTGGACCTTTATTGCTTACTCTATCCTTCCCTTATGTAAGAGATTGGCTTAATGAGCATCCGTTTAAGAATGAATTAGATGCACGCCTAATATGCAATCAAATTACTGGTGGACCCGTAAAATCTGATGCAATGTGGACGATGATGAAACAACTTCAATCAAGAATTGCTAGATTGGTAAAGTCAGATGAAATTAAAGATATGGAAGAAAAAGAAAAATTAGAATTTCTATTGGTTACTAAGAAATGGAATCCATATTGCTTGAGGCATTCTGCGATCAGTGCCGATTCAGATTACCTTCCAGAATATGCTTTGAAGAAAAAAGTTCGTTGGAGCATAAATTCAAAGCAGGGAGCACGATATATCAAACGACGGATGGGAAACGAACTAAAAAATAAAATACTAGAATACAATGGTATCATAACGGATAGCGATAGCAAACTCAAACCTCGTGTTATAAATTGCCCCAGATGTGATTTAACAAATGTGCCTGAAAATAAGTACTGCTCTGACTGTTCTTATCCTCTTAAATCTGAAGCATTTGATGATATCAAGAGATCTGAAGATGAAAAAATAGATAGACTTAGACAGGAATATGATAAAAACATGATAGTTCTAAAAGAGGAAATGAATAACAAATTCACTCAGATCCTTTCTATGATCCAAAACAATCCTTTACTAGCACATGTTAAACCTGAGGCTCTATCAAGGAATTGACATACTCTCAACCATGAAGGGTTTGAGGTTATAGTGTCTCTGTCGTTACCTGACTCAGAGTTGCACTATTATGATAATTGAAGAATACTTCCTCTTCTAGGTCAAACGAAACTAGATTTATCGAGTTTGGGAATGGTCTAAAATTAACCCGTTCTCCGTTGAGATTTACTTGCATCTTCAATGTTTTTTTTAAGTTCAATAGCCTCTGAAATTCCTCGAGTGGTTATCTTTTGTAACCTCTTCTCTTCAAACAATTTGGTTAGCAATCTGAACGTTCCTGGCCAAATTTCTTCATAACTATTTTTTAATTTTTGACTAGTCAAATTGTTTACCTCATAACAAGAATACAGATCATCAGAAATGGAGTTTTCCAAAAGAATTTTAGCTCTAGGAGAATTTTTAATATCGCCGTTTTTGTTTCTTAACAAGTTTCTAACCTTTGACTCTTTCTCTAACTTTCCTTTTTTAACAATGTCTTGTTGCATAAAGTGAAATAGGATTTGACTCGGGTTTATGGCCTGGTTTACCAATGCTGCGGATTCAAACTCCTTCGTTTTTCCATCCTTCTCCTTGAGATCATCACAAGATGGCTCTATAGCTTTTAGCATTATAAAAGAAATAAGCGATCCCATTTTGAATGTAAAATCAAGTAAAATCTCAGATTCCTCCGACAGCTTCTTTTTCTCATAAAACTCTGAAAAAAATGACTTTTCATTTTGCATTAGATCATAAATTTGGTTCGAGTCTGAATCATTGATAATAAAAGAGTTCAATCCATTAGATATTCCTCCTAATAATTCTCTGATCGCATCCTGTCCAAACACCATATATTGTGTTGCTATCTCCCGCTTTGCCAATTCACTAGCCAGGACATAGTTTCCATTCTTTTTCAATTTTATGATCCTTTCATATTCTTGATTTTTCTTTTTTATCTTATTTATCTCATTGATAACTCTAGGAATAGATTTTCTATCCTTGTATTCCAGTTTATTTTTTAGCTGGAGAACGGTCATCCCTTCACATCCACTTTTTCGAAGTAAACGTATCAGATTATCTCGACGGCTAGCAGCTTTTAGTTCATTAGTGTTAGAAACAAATTCGGAATTATTTTCCGTGTCATTTGATTTGTTTATTTTATTATGAGACATATCTTTCATATGTCTCATTAATTACCCGATTTATAATTAAGTTAATCGATCATGTAAATAAGATGAAGACTGTTATTTCATCAAATAACAAATCCAAACATATCATCATTTCAAGGGACAACTATGATAAGCTGAAGAAGTTTGGCAAGTTTGGAGATAGTTTTGATGATATTGTAACAAGGATACTAAAAGGCAGAGAAGTAGGAGGAATGTAGGCGTATGTCTGAGAACGCAAATAAAGGCCTAGGAAACCATCAATCACAATCTCAAGCATACTTGGGAGGCAAAGAAAACAACGGAAATCTTATTGATAAAGGCATTCAGCCTCTTTGTGATGCCTTAAAGTGTAATAACAGAGCTACGGAAAAAATCGAGTTAAGTGCTGGTAATTATGGAATTTTGCTTATCAACGTGTGTAAAAACTGCATTCACAAGACCTCTTGCGTAATTAGCGGTGTCTAGTCACATTTTCTAGCCATCATCATCAT
>JAKDMR010000309.1 GCA_030452275.1 Candidatus Nitrosocosmicus sp.
ATATGAGGAACTATTTACTGAGGACGGTTTAAGAATATATGTTAAATGGTATAGTATTAAAGTTTTAGCTTCAAGGTTTCCTTTTTTTAGCTCATTTCTTAGCGCATGTTTTATTATCCAACGAGTGTTAGTATTTTGAGACTCTGCCCATTTTTTTAATACCTCGATTCCAATATGGTAATTATCTTTTAGAATATCATTGAGGTTATTTGCTACAGATTTTCTTACAAATAATGATTCATCCTGTTTTAGATTCTCGAGTATGGGTAGAATTGGTTTCGGATCTATTATGAATTGCTCAAGTTTTTTTGCCCAGGGAAGTCTTGGTCTAATCCCTTCAGAAGATAACCTTCTTACATGAACGTTTTTATTTTGTGACCATTTTAGCATTAAAGATGTCATTTTTTTGGATATTTTACAAGAAAAGGACGTACGGCATATTCTCCAGTATTTCGCTGGGTTATTTGATAAATTGCATCAGTTGATGTCTCAAAATCATCTGTACCATACTTTTCTACAAAAAAAGCAATCGGCATGATCCAGTAACCCTCACTAAACATTCCAGTTTTATTTTGATTCGAGGGTCCAAGAATACTTGTCATTATATTGACGGCTTCTTTGTAGTTTCTGGGAAGAAGTTCATGTAATGCGTCGGCAAATACCTCAACACGACCCTTTAGCTCCAAATCAGTGGTTTTCTTATTCACTGTAGCGATAAACTCTTGCTTTTGAAATCTGGGATATATTTTGTAGACTTTATCTGCAAGAAGTTTTGCAAGCTCTCTACCATAATAATATTTTAGTTTAGTATATTCTGTCATTTCTTTTCACTGTTCTAATTGAATTCCAATTTTCTATTGCGGATAACATAGGATTATGGGTACTGGGATTTATTCCTTAAATTTTTTAATCTAATGGTAAATTGCTTGAGTATATTTTTTCTATCCTTGTTTTTTGGACTGAGTGAGTTCGTATTTAATTTTTCTGAAAAATATTCCAACGAGTTTGTTTGAAATTCAAATTAATATTCATAGGAATATATTGTAGACAGATTTCCACCGATCCAATATGATCTAGAAAGCCCCTCAGTCTCAATACTGTTTATTATGAAAAAAAATAATGATCAGGTTACATTTTGATTAAAATCTGATTAAAAACATTACATGTCAAACAAAATAATTTATTCACCGCCGTTAGAACTCCTGTAGAGAACGGGGAAGGTATGATTGATAAGATGCGTTAGCCACGATGATTTGTATACTGCATTCACGCTATCTCTTCGGTTTTGATATTAAACGATTACTCAAAATCAACCAGTTTTCTCGACCCACTTAGATCGCCACTCAGACGGTTCAAATGGATCTCCAAAGTAGAGCGTTTCATGTGCGATTTTATCATCTCTGAACTCCATGATAGATGCCACATTGACTGGACGTCCGTCATAAGTAATTATGTATTCGGCTACCCAAAGGTTTCCTTCACCACGTGTCCGCAGGATCTTGAAACCAAGTTTAGCAGGATAATGTCTCCTAAGCTCGTATAGATTTTTTTTACCCAAGATTTGTTCACCAGACTGAGAAAATCCAACTATGACGTCATCGCAATAAATCTCGTGTAACCTGTCTATATCTACACCCGTGAACTCCCAGTGACGATCCAGTGCAGCGCCTATTTCTTGATTGCCCCATATTCTCTTAAATTATTTCAAAAAGTCTAGATTATTAGGCTTCTCATCGATTCCTAACTTCGAACATCTTTGCAATTTCTATAATGCACCGAATTTTGTATTCGTTGGTAGTATCGTTGTTTATATCGTATTGGGCACTTGGTCGTCCTTCTGTTCCATTCGCTGTTGTAACATATTGAGCAAGAACCAGAGTAAGGTTTCCGAGCAGGAAGCTGGGAACAGGATCCTCTGAAGCTTCTTTTACTGAAATCAATCCATTGTGGTCATGGTCTAGAACATTTTGAGCATACAACACAGGTACCATTACTTAGCTGTATCCTATTTCATACAAATTTTGGGCCAGTTTCCCCATAAGTACGATTGCATCTACTTTATCTGAATTGTTTATCGCTATTCTTGGCGCAATCGTAGTACCTTCGCTATGTCCAACCAAAACTACTTTGCTAGAGTCAACTTCTGGTTGCTGTAGGAGAACATCCAATGCTTTTTGAGCATCTCGTGTGAGATCGTCAAATGTTACATTTCCCCATACATTTTGATCTAAAATTGTCGCATTCACACCAATACCTCTTTTGTCATATTGCAAAACTGCAAGCCCCCTTTCTGATAGGTATTCAACTATATCAAAGAACGGTCTGGCAGACGGATAAATAAATGAGTCTGTACCGTTATCTATTCGAACGTAATCACCAGTTTCATTCATATCTGTCGCTCCGGAGCCTGGTACTAAAAGAACAGCTCGATAGGGTCCATCCACGATAATTGGGAGATTTAACCTTGCATTAGTATACAAATCTATCACCATATTCCTATATTTTGATGTCTGTATCTCTGATTGAGCATGAACTATGAAGGCTACACTAAAAAACAAGAAACATAAAGTTAAAACAAAAAATACTATTGATACCCTATTTGAAAACAAAACATATGTAATTATATGAGTTATAATTTAAGCATTATTTGATTCAATCTTGATAATTAGATCAGTATAATCTAAAATTGAACTCTCACGCTGCGAATAAATTCTGTATAACAAGTTCCAACCGTTTGCCTCAATAAAATACACTTTCTTGACCCGATTGTAGGACATGAATGAATTATTTACTAAATGATATAGGTATTCTCTTAAAACTACTTTCGACGTAGAAATAACTCTTGGAATATGTGACTCAATTTCTGAGAATGACGACCCCTTTATACAAGATAACAAGATTGATTCAGTAATGGCTACCTTTAGATATACCGGGTTAATGTCTTCGTTGAGGCGTTCCCGATTCATTTAATCTTTGTCGCCTCTTATTTCGTGATTTGGAAAAGTTGTAAAACCGTCCTCGTACAATGGTTTCAAATCTTTTGAATTCTTATGGTTTGGCAATTAAAAAACATTTAGGATTTGTGGGCATGCACAGACTGATCAATCAATTTGACTTTGTTGCTATTTATTGATTAATAATTCTGAGATGGACAAATGTTATCTTATTATCTAAAACTGTATTATTAATGAGATAAAACATCCCTCTCAAGTATCGAGATTGCGAAAAAAGATACTCAACTTAAAAATAACGGGGCAATTTGGGTATGATTTAAGACATTCGGCTCATTCTATCCTTTGTCGGATAAAGCAATATAAGAGATGCTGAGGAATCAACATTGTTTTATTAATCCAACTAATGTTAATCTAATTGCTTATCAAACCAAACTAATGAAGTTCTAAAACTGTACTATCTGTAAAATCAGGCTATATTAGAAATTATAACATTTAGTTTATTGATTGTAT
>JAKDMR010000310.1 GCA_030452275.1 Candidatus Nitrosocosmicus sp.
GGCTTGTATACATTAAGTTCAAAGTTACCTTGTGAGCCAGCAATTCCTATTGTCATATCATTACCAATAACCTGACAACATACCATAGTCATTGCCTCGCATTGAGTAGGATTCACCTTACCGGGCATTATGGATGAACCGGGTTCATTCTCAGGTAGACGAATTTCACCTATTCCACAACGAGGACCAGAAGCCATCCATCTAATGTCGTTAGCAATCTTCATAAGAGAACATGATAAAGTTTTTAATGCACCGCTCATCGCAACAATAGGATCATGGCTGGCTAATGCAGCAAACTTATTAGAAGCGGACCGAAATGGTAGACTGGTCTCTTTTACAATTTGTTTAGACATTTCTTCGCCAAATCCTTTACAGGAATCAAGTCCCGTACCTACCGCGGTACCACCTATAGCAAGAGCATATAATCCATCAAGTGTTTGTTCTATGTACTTGTAATCCATATCAAGTTGAGCAACCCAACCAGAAATTTCTTGTCCAAACATTATAGGTACTGCATCCTGTAAATGTGTCCTGCCGACCTTGACTACATCTGCATATTCTTTGGCCTTTTCATTTAACGCGTTCCGTAAATTAAGTATACTTTGTAGTAATGATATTTTATTTTTGTTATTGTGAACATGTTGTATTGAAGGATTACCCATTACCTCAAATACCGATGCAATGTGCATTGCAGTAGGAAAGACATCATTGGAGGATTGAGACATATTAACATCGTCGTTCGGATGTATCGGCTGCTTTGACCCGACGAGTCCCCCAGATAATTCAATAGCCCGATTGGAAATGACTTCATTAACGTTCATATTTGATTGAGTCCCTGAACCTGTCTGCCATACAGAAAGCGGAAAATGATCATCTAGTTTTCCTGAGATAATCTCATCAGCAGCCACTACAATAAGTTCGGCTTTATCCTTTGATAATCTCCTATTTTTAGGCATCAGTGATGAAGAATTAACAATTGCAGCACATTTTTTGATTAAAGCTAAAGAATGTATTATTTCTAATGGCATATGATCATTTCCAATGGAAAAGTGTTCTACAGAGCGTTGGGTTTGTGCACCCCAATACTTATCCGAAGTTACTTTTATTTTACCCATACTATCAGTCTCATTACGCATATCATTTGATTTAGAGAATTGGAATTTTTGTTTGTGTAATCTAATTTGTAGATCTTTAATAGAGTTGTATGTATTAATCGAGTCTCCTGATTTATCAAATATCTCTTGAATAGCTTTGGAATTGGCCGGTTCTAATATTTTGCATATGGTGTCTATTACTTCAATATCTTTTTTTGAAAAATTTAAGGTATACATAGATTAGTTACTCCTCGTTTATTTAAAAGTTATTTGACGAGGTTTTTACTTATAAAAAAAAGGGCCTTTCTTTTCAATAAACATTAAATCTAAAGATTACTCGATCTTTTTGTTGCTACCGAAATATTCAATTGTAGTAATATATTATAGTATTCAGATTGACCAAAAATGAAAACATTGATTCCACTCATTCTGTAGATGTCTTAATTATAGGTGGCGGTTCTGCAGGTCTTAGGGCCGCTATTGAAGCCCATGATGCAGGTGCAAATGTTCTTATAATTAGCAAGAGTAAGAGGGGAAATCCTCATACAGTATTGGCTAGAGGAGGTATTAATGCTGCTTTAGGCACTATGGACCCTGAAGATAATTGGATGATACATGCTGCAGATACATTAAAAGAAGGTGAATTCCTTGCAGATTATGAAAGAGTCGAAATTCTTTGTAAGAGCGCTCCAGATGCTATCAACGAGCTAGTTAACTGGGGTGCAAGGTTTCATAGAGAGAAAGAAGATGGAAAATTAACCCAACGATTTTTTGGTGCTCATACATACAGAAGAACTGTTTTTTATGAAGATTGGACTGGCGATGAAATTGTACGTGTATTAATGAATCAAGTTGATCAAAGGAGAATCAAAATCATGGATGATATTTACATCACACAATTGTTAATAAAGTCAGATAGAGACGAAGAAGAAGAAGAAGAACCAAGCTCAAAAGAAATCAGTGGAGCAATTGGAACAGATCTAAAAAAAAGGAAAATTGTATTATTTGAATGCAAATCTATTATTCTTGCTACTGGTGGATACACTAGGATTTATTCGACAAGCAGTTCTAGAATTTTTGAAAACTATGGTGAGGGCATTTTCTTGGCTTATCAATCAGGTGTAGAACTAGTAGATATGGAAATGGTGCAATTTCATCCGACGGGAATGGTTTGGCCTGAGAAAGCATCAGGGACTCTAGCCACTGAGGCTATACGAGGCGAAGGAGGCATATTGTTAAATTCATCAAATGAAAGATTTATGAAAAATTACTATCCCGAAAGAATGGAACTGGGACCACGTGATGTTGTAGCCCGTGCTATTTATAACGAAATTCTTAAGGGTAGAGGTACAGAACATGGTGGAGTGTGGTTGGACGTGACTCATCTTTCAAAGGAGAAAATTTTAGATCGACTTCCTACCATGTATGAACAGTTCAAAAGTATTGATGGAATAGACATATCCAAAGAGAAAATGGAAGTTGGCCCAACTGCACATTATTCGATGGGTGGTATTGTAGTGGATACAAAATGTAGAACAAAAATCAATGGTCTGTTTGCAGCCGGAGAAGCAATAAGTCAAATTCACGGTGCTAATCGACTAGGTGGAAATAGTTTACTTGATACAATGGTTTTTGGCAAAATTGCAGGCAGTGAAGCAGCTAGATTAGCAAAAGAGATAACAGATGACATTTCACTCAAGGTTAATTCTTTACCATCATCTTTAAGCTTGAATGAAAATACACCAAAGGAATTCAAAGATGAAATCTTTATGGTTAAAGAACCGCTTGTCTTTCGCAATAAAATACAAGATTTGATGGAACAGTATGTTGGAATAATACGAGATAATGCAAGATTACAAAAAGGATTAAAGCAGCTGTTGGAATTAAATGAGGCATTCTACTCTGAAGACAATATTTTAAGAGAATTTCAAATTGAAGATGATAAATATGATATTGAAAATATCATATTGACTTTAGAAGTAAAATCTTCTTTAATCGTTTGTGAGACCATAGTAAGGAGCGCATTGATGCGACAAGAATCTAGAGGTGCTCACTTTAGATCCGATTTTCCAAATGCAGATAATGAAAAATGGATGCAAAACATATATTGTAGAAAGAACGATGAGTCAGAAATGGTATTGTTTACAGGTAGTGTCAAGGTAATCGAAGGACCATTGAAAGATTTGCTCAAATCTCATTTAAAACCAAAACACCAACGTGAATTTGAATAATCGTGAACGTCATTTTTTTCTATTAATTTCATAAAAAGGAGCGGATTATGTATTGAACCTAGATGCATAATCATTAAAGGAGAATTATCATAGAAAGAAATTGATCTTATATAATAATGTGTTATTATAGCAATATA
>JAKDMR010000311.1 GCA_030452275.1 Candidatus Nitrosocosmicus sp.
TAAAGAGTAAAAGAAAGATTGAAAGCTATAGATTTTTCGTTAACTTTACAGAGTCGCCAATTCAATTGAGCCCTTAATTAACGATTTGCCTAATTCTTATTGCTTTGAGAGATCTATTAGTCAATATATCAGTAAAATGAATAAAACCATATTCAAAGAAATGATGAATCCTAAAATTTATAGTTAAAACTTGAGATTACATATTGAGATTCGAATAATCCCTAATTTCAACATTTTACTTGTCTGTTTTATGGAACTCGCCTAATCATTTTGTCTTAATGTTTATTGGAGTCAAACGTGTTAATCTTCAATTGTGTTACTAAGTTTGAAGGATTTAACCATTTGTTGCGCGAGTGGCAAAAATTTATTTTCTTTGTCTTTGTTTGCAATATAGTTAATGAAATAATAGTCGTCTCCTACTTTGGTTCCTATTTCCTTAACTACATAATTATCGCTACCCTGGACGTTAGATCTATCTGCAGAATATGATAAAATATATGCAGGTTCACCAGACAACAAACCATCTGTATTAGCATTATCAATTGTGAAATTAGTGAGTGAACTCTCTCTCATTATGTCTCTTATATTATCTTGTAAAACTCCATCCAGGTCCAAGTTTTCGGCCTCGTGATTTATTGCCACTTCCACGAAAGCTGTGAATGCATTCGATGTTGCAATCTCTCCCGGTGGTACGAACACAACTATAGGTTTTATTTCTTCTATATGTGATCCTGGAATACGATTTCCTGTCAATATATCCCAAGATGGCGGATAATTTATGCTAAAATCATATTCAGGATTTTTATAGAGTAAAAAATGATCATTAGCAGATGAGGATTTAACTTCCGAAGGTTTTATAATATTTGTCAAGGGCTTTTGTTTCGTGGAGGATTCTGACATAGATACAATGGTTTGAGCTATTTTACCTCGTGGATTATTGGACACTTGTTCTAGTATATTTTCTAAGCTAGCTTGAGGACTTACTCCTTCCTGGATTGTACCTTTAATCATATTTTCAATCATATTTTCAATCATTCGAAGATCCGTATTTGGATATGCCTCATAAATAATTAATGCTATTTCATTAATAATTGAATCATATTCTAACAAGTCATTATTACCTTGTCCAAATACAGAAATAGGTAACGAAATCATCAATCCAAATAGTATCGCTAGATAAAGTTTTATTATTTTCTAACCTCTCCACTTTAAAAGAATCATAGCATATTGATAAAGTTTGTCTTCAATTTGAAAATTCACTCAATATTATACTCAAAGACTAGAATGAAAATTTTTTATTAATTTTGGCACAGTCAACGAAGTGGAGTGGATCCCATTTTTTGGGAATGCTTTCTCCATTATTTGGTGGGTAATCTTAACCAATATTTATCACTTTTGTTTGTTGCCCTGATATTACATCCGCAGCAGTTTCCATTCGATGATACTCTTGTTTCCATTTTGATACGAATTCATATGGTGTAAGATATCCTAATGAGGAATGAATTCTGTCCCGATTATAGTCTATAAAAGCATCTCTAATTGCGATTTCTGCTTCCTGATACGTATTAAAGTCATAAGGCCATACATACTCTTTCTTTAGCGTCTTGTGAAATGATTCGATATGACCATTCTGTTCTGGGGTATTACAGGCGATGTGTTCTAGGGTTAGTCCCAGTATAGACATTGATTTTCTAAACGCATTGCTGGTATACTGTGAGCCGTTGTCTGTCCTAATGGTAGGCTTGTTGCTATTGCTGTTGTTATTGCTGTTACTATTATTACCCGGTACCAATATCTCCCTGTGTGATACAAGAGCATTTTCTATAGAGATTATTGCATTCTCTTTTACTGCATATAAATCAAAACAGTAGCCCATCCATTCTCTTGTAAATACATCGAAGACATTAAACAGATACCCCCAACCGTCAATGCCGCAATGAATGTATGTTAAATCAGCTTCCCATAACTCATTAGCATTTTTGATGTTCTTATTGTATTTTGACCGTATAATTTCTCTTTTTTTCCTAGATGGCATCATGGTGAGGTTTAGCTTGCGATATAGTCTTTGTACCCTCTCTGTTGATAGGCTTTCCCATTGTTCTTGTTAGCATGGCTGCCATTCTTCTGGTACCATATGATGGCCTTTGTAGAATGATCTCTTCGATGTTCTTTTCCAGCACTGCCTGTTGTTCGTCTAGCTGATGATGAGATTATAGTTTTGTATCTCTGGGTTCTTTCTTATCCTTCTTGTTATAGTAGTAAGCGTTTCTACTGCAACCAGGATATGCTAATGCTTTTCTCAAGCTCAAGCCATCATTACCATTAGTCATTATATCTATCACAGCTAGACTATCCTCCTTACTCCTCCTTACTCCTCCTTACTCCTTACTCCTCCTGACTCCAATGTTTTTTTAAAAGCATCATTGGCTATTGTTAGTTCACCAATCAGCCTTTTCAGACGTTCATTCTCTGCTTGTAGTTGCTTGTTGATATTGTTCTCGCCTGATGAACCAGCCGCTGTCAACGCCACTCTGCCAGCTTCCGTAAACTTCTGTTTCCATCTGTAGAATATGTTTGGCTTGAGATTGTACTTTCTACACGGTTCAGCTAGAGTAATGTTTGTGGTCAATGATTCTATCACTATTCTAATTTTATCATCTGCAGTCCATCTGGTACTGTTGTTGCTATTACTACTACCCTGCATATACGAGACCTCCTGTTATACTACTCTCTGAAGTAAAAAAGTCTCTATTGTAGGGTGTTCTCAATTTAGAGGAGTCCAGGACAGTCTACACTTTTGTATAGACAAAGCTTAATGGAAGCAGGATACCATCTTGTGAACCGTCCTTCCACTATTAGCCTTACCATACAGCAAAAAAAGACGTTAAACCCTTTGAAGTCTACCAGTAAGAAAGACGAGTATAGAAAATATTTGGCTATACTGCGAAAAAGTGAGGGGAAAGCGTATCTGGGGATAGCAAAGTAGTATGAAATTAGCATCAGATCGGTACAAAGATGGATTGCTGCCTAATCAAAGAAGGAATAGTAGGGTCACCCCAGTTATCAGATCTTTTGTAATTAGACAATAGAGCTCTTGTATACATGTAAAAATCTATTTTCTTAATCTATTGTTATCTATTTTCTTAATCTATTGTTATCAAGTATCACTCAAACTCCTTATTACGCGTGACCTCTTTTGAAGAAGAAAAAGAAGAAGGTCTTGTCTCTTGATTGAGGTATGCTGATAAACAAGCTGCTGTAAATAAGTGAGCCGCGTAATGTCGAGCTCTGATAGATGTTTGCAGCCTTATCACTCTCCGAGTATAATGGATACCAAATGAATCAAAAAAATAAAGAAAGGAGGTGAAAGAGAAAATAGAGATTACAAGGATAAATCAAAAACACCATGATGCCATCTAGGAAAAAAAGAGAAATTATACGGTCAAAATACAATAAG
>JAKDMR010000312.1 GCA_030452275.1 Candidatus Nitrosocosmicus sp.
TTAGTCCATCAAGAAACTAGGATAAACAATCAAAATCAATTATGACCCACCCTCAGATAATTAAATTGTTGAAGTTATATTGTTGAATAGTTTGTAGGATATTTTATTATTTCTTCAATCTGAAATAGTTTGTAATAAAATTGGCAAAAAAATAAATGGTAGGAATATATTTTTTTACGATGTATTTTAAATATCTGCTATCTTTATTGCGTTAAGGAACTGACGTCTCCATCTATTGTGTATGTTATAACAAAGGGTTTTCCTTCTAAATTGTGGAATGCTAAAGCGTTACCCACAAATACAAATGATCCCGCATTAAATGGGGATTCTGCAAATTGTTTCATTAATGATGCTACAAATTTGCCATCAACAATAAATCTAGGATGTTTGATTTTGCGCTCTTTAATGTAACTCTCTGCACATATTCCTGCTGCTGTGATCCTGAATCCGCTATCTGAATTTATGCCCTCTTATGGAGTTAATGATTTGTATTATCTTTTACTGAATAAGGCTGAATTAATTCCTACATGGATTTTCCAAAATCCCAGGCCGAGAAAAACTTGGGTGTAATTTCAATTACTATCTGTGTTCCTTTTCTTGTATTTTCCATGACCATATTGGCAAGAGGATGGTTCGTTGTACCTAAATATTTTATATTTATTTTCTCTACAATTGGTATGTTCCAATCAATATCTTCAGATATCCTCGCTATCCCCCTTCCTTTCACTCCCTTATACGGAAAGTTCAGATCATCAATGGAGAAGTAAATTTTATCCGGATTTCTATATATATTACGAGCTTTCTTGGTCATTTTTTGAGTTGATACATAAATCTTGGCCGATTCTTTGTCATAAAGAAACCAGATTGGTTGAATAATGGGATAACCTTTTTCGTCGATTGTAGCCAACTGTAAGTTGAGTTTACTTTCAAGAAAACTATTAACCTCCTCCGCTGTGACTTTATTTGGCATGTCGGGAAAAGCCTGAATTAATTTCAATGTACATGGATGTCCTCTATTTGATATAACCTTTCCTTAAATTGCTAGAATATTAGAGTATTGCAATTAGTTAGCAATTTCAATATAATTATTTGTGCTGAGAACTTGAATGAGAAGAACAACGCTCAAAAATAAAAAAAACACAGAAAATCGATATTGATCTCGATGGCATTTACGATCTCATTAGCCCTCATGATGAGTCTAATAATTGTCGATAGTGCAGAAGCAACAGGAATCTAAATCTGTCCAGATAATTGGACATTTCTGCTCGATACCTTGAATCCTGAATACTTTGATTGTAGAAATGATACTGAAAATTCGAACGGGAATGTTGATGATCCCATACTTCCATCTCAAAAGGTTCAGCCAAAATATAAACTGTAATAAATATATCCAAACATGCTTTGTAGGGGCTTCAAAGCCAACGCTTAGCATCCTTTGATTAAGAATGATTACTAACTTTGTTTCTAGCTAATTTTTTACGGGTGTATTAAAAAAGAGACTTGTAATCTTGTTTATATACCTAAAAAGTTTGTCCATTCTGTGGAGTGAGCAAGTTAGAATGACGAGAGAATTTTGTTGCGATAAATTTAAAGAAGAATATGAAAGTGAATGTATCAAACATGATACAGAGATTTTTAAGTATTCGGGAGATCATAAAGGAGTCTACTATTTAATGTTTGAAGGCAATATTGCCAGTGCGCCTTTAGTGTTTTGTCCCTATTGTGGTAAGCGATTGGTTAACGCCCAAATCGCATAGAACTTGGTCTTTAAAACGACCATCTCTAGTATCAAGAAACTACTTAAAGATCGTAAGGAGTAAGCCAGAAAACCAAGATAATCACTTTATTCGATCTTATAACAATAGTAAAGTGAATCTACAACATAGACAATTATGGATTTGAAAATAGTGTAATAGTGTTATTCCTCTCATTTTTATCTCTTAATTACAGATTTGATGATTATTTCATACTCGACACTTTGATTAGTCAGTCACATTATCATTAAAGAGTCATATTGTTGATATAGTCGACTATTTAGGGAATATAATATCTATTAGTATCACAGGAGGTTCCTCTGAGGAGATAGATAAAGTAGCTACTGAAATAGCCAATAGATTTGAATTATGTAAGTGGAGGCTTAGAAGTTGTGCCATAAAAAACCCCTATTAATTCCGGACACATTAGATTGGAAGCTTTCAAAAACTTCGATACAATGCACTAACTGGCATCAACGAGATCTCTGACTCATTATCAATTACTCCGAGGATGGCTCGATATAGAATTACAAAACTCTTGGGTTTAGATATGTTAATGGTACGTGCAATTATAAATAGCCAGAAACAACAAGGTTTAATACTTTATGAACTGGAGTTGTCAGTCGATACAGCAAGCCGATACAAAATTATCAAACATTTAAGGGAAATTTATGCAGATATGATATGGTCTATACGAACCATAGCAGAGAAGATCCTGCTTGCCAATCTTTTTGCTTTTACTCTTGCAGAGTCTGAAGAAGCCTATGTAAACGTATTGAAACTTGAAGGTGTCAGATCCTGCTCCCTTTTTATTTTCAAAGAAATTGTCTAACCGAAAAGGCAAAATTGGATGGACGGCTTGATAGTTCAGAAAATCATGACCGAGTCAAAACCCGGATAAAATTCGCAGTATACTAAGGCACGTTGATATCATAATAATGTCCAAGGTCCCTCATTGATTAAACATTAAACTGTTTTGATCATCTTTTCAACTTTATCCTCTGTCTCGGTTAAGCCAGGATGATAATCCTTAGCATGTATTTGTATATGCTTTTTTATATCTTCATTTCCTTGGGGAGATATAAGTGTCCAACCACATAGGCAACTGATCATTTTTGCCATGCACAGCATTAACAAACAAGTTTCGTATATACTTTTAATTTATTTTGTTCGTTTTATTAGAGGCGTATAGATAAAGATAACTAGATGTTTCATACTTTTAGATGCTTACGGTAGTAACTTATTCTTTATAATGTCTCAATCATTAGCACTCATAAAATAAAACATGAAATGTGAGGTGATCGTATTAAAATTCATTTTCATGACTTTGTTATTAAGAGACGCATAAAAGATTAAAATCCTAGGAATAGTTTCGATTTTACTCAATCTATCTCAAATAATCCAACTACTTTGCATTCACATACTTATTACTTACTACTTATTGGTAATGCACTTCAAGAATATTTAATTGAGACGCGCTGATCGACTATTTATTCGTAGAGTGCAAAGGGACCAGGTTCAATTCCCGCACTTTGCATCCTGTAAGGTCATGACTTGTTTTTCCTTTTTTATGTGTGATTTATTGTTAAAATTTTGCTATTACTAGGTTCAAAAAAGTGCAATTAAACCGATATAAAGAATGCATTGATAATATATTTTTGATTATGTCACTATTTTTACA
>JAKDMR010000023.1 GCA_030452275.1 Candidatus Nitrosocosmicus sp.
ATTCTTCGTCTCCAGGAGATGCACAAAATAACACTGGAGGTTTATCCACAGAATCCGTAGACGCTGCAATAACAAATTCCACCTCAAGTCCTGCAAACTTGATAGTTAATTCTTCGTCTCCAGGAGATGCACAAAATAACACTGGAGGTTTATCCACAGAATCAGTAACCGAATCGAAGTATTAATGCTCGAGTAATCCTGGCCCTTCTTTTACATTCATTCCCAATGTGAGCGCTCATAATGGATCACTAGAATCAATAAAAAATGAAGTCATTCATTGTGTCTTGTGTGGGCTATCAACAACTAGAACGAATGCCGTTCCCGGAAGTGGCAGTATAACTAGAAAAATAATATTGATAGGTGAAGCTCCAGGAAAAAACGAGGATGAAACAGGTAGTCCCTTCGTGGGAAGCGCCGGGAAAATATTGGATCAAGCATTAATCTGCGCACGAATAGAAAGAAAAGAGATTTATATCACAAATGTGGTCAAATGCAGGCCACCCAACAATAGGGTTCCAACGGAGGAAGAAATTGGAATATGTACCAGTGAATATCTTAAAAAAGAAATCGATATTATTTTACCTAAAATCATTTGTATTTTGGGCGCAACAGCATTAAAGTCATTGCTCGGACTAAAATATATGACGACATATCGTGGGAAAATAGTTAATCGCCCGCCATTGAAATATTTTATAACATATCATCCAGCAGCTACTATTTACAACAACAAATTAAAGCAAATTTTCTTTGAAGATATCCAAAAACTTGCAAAAATAGTGAATGCTCAAGATCAGACAATGGATAAATTTTTTCCAACTTAGCAAAAAAAAGATGAATTGTGACTTCCCATACAATACCCTGTGACCATAAAAACGAGTTAAAGTAACGCAATAGATGGTGGAGAAATACACGGTGGTCGCAAATCGCATTAGTAACTGAGAATTCAAAGTAATTTTCTATCTATGGTAACTAGATTTTAGTAGCTATAGTCCGCTGACCATTTTTATTCATGTTTTAGATCAAGCGTTTAATATTTAAAATAATACTGTATATACTAATAGTTTCAATGAAGGTAACATATTAAGTTCTAGATCTAGAAAGAACATTAGATTGAGGAACAGAAAGAGGAAGTACAGTGGAGGAAAGATGATGAAAGAGAATGAAAAACAGGTGTATGCTATTTTGTGCTTATCAAATGTATCAAATCATTAGGCACAGCCATTGACGCTAGGTCAAGCAATGGTCCATACCAGATACCAAATATTATCATAAATCCTAGTGCAAATAGCAATACTGCAACTATCGACTTTGGTTCTTTCTGTCTTACCCTATTTTCGCCCTCTTCCATGTACATTTTCCTTATAATCCAAGCGTAATAACCCAAAGATAATGCACTGTTTAGAACACCGGCTATTGCAAGATACGGGCCCCACCATATCATTTGGCCACTGTCTATAGCAGCTCCAAATATCAAATATTTACCCCAAAAACCGCTTAATGGAGGTACTCCAGCAAGTGCAAGTAACGAAATTGCAAACACAAAGGCTGTGATAGGCATTCTAAATCCTAACCCTTTATACTTTTCAAGTGTATACGCGGCCAGGGTAATAATTACACCTGCAGCAGCAATAAACGCGGCAGATTTCATTACTGCATGATTCATTATTTGCAACAAAGATGCATCTAAACCATAGTTAGAGTAGGGAGCAACTGCAAGTCCGATCAAAATATACCCAGCCTGGGCAATGCTTGAATACGCAAGGATTCTTGGAATACTTTTCTGAGTCAGTGCCCCCAGATTTCCGAGTGTCATAGTAAAAATGGCTATTATTGCAAGGGTAAATGTCCAGTGGACATTAAGGGCTATCAAACCAATAACGATGACCCTAATAGCAGCTGCAAATCCAGCTTTTTTTGTTCCAGCTGCAAGCAAGGTGGCAATAGTAGTTGGAGCTCCAGAATATGTATCAGGCAACCACATGTGAAATGGAACTAGACCCATTTTGAATCCAAAGCCCGCGATAAAAAGTCCAACTGCCAACAAGCCAAATGGGATCAAATCTGCGTTCAGCTGTGACATACCAACTATAGAATCGTAAATGTTTGTAGTTCCAGTTAATCCATATACGATTCCCATTGCCAAAATGATGATTGCAGACGAAAGGGCTCCAAACAAAAAGTATTTGATTGAAGCTTCGTTTGATATGGGATCTTTTTTGTTAAAAGCAGCCAACGCATATGTAGGGATAGACATTAGTTCCCAAGCAACCAACAACATTACGAAATCAGTTGAATAGCCTATGAGGATCATACCTATGCTGGATAATAATATCAAAGAATAGTATGCAGCATGATTGCTTTTTTTCTTCATGTAACTCCATGAAGAAACGGTCACCATAATGGACACTATAAGAAATGCTATAGAAAAGAATGCGCCAAAAATATCGTCTGCTATGACACCAGTATTTGTTAACGATAAAGCAGGAAGATTTTCTCCAGAAAATATCCTGTATATAACTACGACAAGTGCCAAAGCTAAAGCTCCAAAGGCTATAGCGCTATAAACTTTATTTTTTGTGCCTCGTTCCTTATTTAAGGCATCTATTATTGGAATTAACAAAGCCACACTTCCTAAAATGATGGTTACTAAAGCAGGCGTCGAAAATATATCAATCATGTTTTACTCATTCTCTCCTTAACTCAATAATAACATGGTAATTAGAATTATACCAGCTGAGAATACATAGAGATAAGTCTGTACGTTACCTGATTGTGCTGCCTTTACCACCCTTGACATCAACACCATCGAGTGTTGAACTGAAGGATTAATTCCATACATCAAGATGTTTTCAAAATACTTGTAAATTCGTCTATAAACCGCCAACGGTATTACAACACCTATCCAATAAAGAATTGAGTTGAGGTACCATCGATTGTATAGGAATTTCCATAAAGCCTTGGATACAACATTATCGCCGATCTTCTCTGGGTCGGCAATTCTTTGGATGTAAAACAAATAACCAAGGAATCCACCTATGCCAAATGCTCCTACTGAGGCAAAAACCGCAATTGGATTGAGTTCCAATGCGTCCTGTTCGGACCCTCCAGGAGAAGCTGCATCGGATTCGGGTAATGCCTGTGGGTTTTGTAGGCCTGCAGAGCCTTCTAATGGTACTACTCCGCCCTCAATGATTCCAAAGGTGCTGGCAAGATATGTTGCAAATATATGATGCAGTTGTCCCTCAAAAGCAAAACCAACAATACCTATTACAATCGATGCTACGGCCAAAACGGCGAAAGGAAGCCACATGATTCTGGTGACTTCATGTATATGATGGCCTTTATTTTCAATATTGATCACATTTTGGCTTGGTTTTCCAAAAAATACTAGTCCCACCATCCTGAACGTATAAAAGGCAGTAATTATGGCTACCGCGACAGCAATCAAGAAGACATAAGATGAGAACTCATAGTTAGATTCAAGAATAGAAGCAAAAATTGCATCCTTACTCCAGAATCCAGAAGTAATCAAAGGAGCACTGGCTAGTGATAAGCTTGCAAGTAAGAAGAAAATGTAAGTTTTCCGCATATTCTTCCTTAAACCACCCATATCGTTCATGAACCTAGAGTGCACGGTATGTAGTATCGCACCGGCCGCCATAAACAACGAAGCTTTAAACAATGCATGGCTAATTAAGTGAAAGAATCCTGCTGTGTATCCGTCAACAAAGTTTGTAGAAAGACCTGCAATTCCCAAAGCCATCATCATATATCCAATTTGCGAACCTGTAGAATAAGCCAAGACTTTTTTTATTTCAGGGTTAACTATTGCCTGAGTAGCTAGTAATAGAGCAGTTATCGCTCCGACCCATGTAACAATTTCAAAAAACTGATTCATATTAAATACAGACAAGGCAAAAAATAGAGGACCTATTCTAGCAACAAGAAATACGCCTGCCTTTACCATTGTAGCAGCATGTATAAGAGCCGAAACGGACGTAGGTCCTGTCATTGCCTCCAATAACCATTCATTTAGTGGAAATTGTGCTGATTTGCCTATGGCTCCTCCAAATATTAAAACCGCAGCAGGCACCAATAGATTTTGTTGCATCATTAAATGAGCCCAGGTTTGATCGGCCAATAGTTCTCTAAACCCAAAAGTACCAGAATACATAAAGATCATAAACATGCCAGTCAGCATCATGACATCCCCGGCCCTGTTAAGCAAAAACGCTTTTATACCAGCGTGTGTGGGTGATGTCCACTGAGGTATACCCCAGGCAGAATGCCCTTCTTTGCCAACATAATCTTTCTTTCTATCGGCGTACCAAAATCCTATCAGGGCATAAGAGGCAAGTCCCACTCCCTCCCAGCCGAAAAATACCATCAACAAATTGTCGGATAATACAATAAGCTGCATTGATCCGATGAAAAACAGCATAAAGAACCAGTATCTAATCAGTGATTTTTCTTTGTGCATGTAGGAAATAGAATACACAAATATTGCTGCCGAAATCCAAGCAACGAGATTGCTCATTATTATGGCAAGCGGATCAGCTAATACACCTGCGTCTAAATTTAACGCCGAAAACCAAGGAATTTGACTATGTATTTCCCCATTTGATAATCCTAAAGGCAGGATACTAAGTGCCAGGAGGGCACTAAGAATTGAGAACGCAACAGCAACATAACTTTTAATTTTTTCACTCTTTTTTCTCAAAATTGGAATAAAGGCAGCTCCTATAAAAGGAGTCATCCAGATTAACCATGCGTTTACACCGATTCCCTCAAAACCTAAAACTTCAACCACATCTATTCACCTAAATAGTAATGGAGTGAACCGCACGGTTTTCTGATAGTAGGTGTGTCCTCAGGAATTCAGTACCGCCTAGAAAAGCAACATTACTAACCTGTGTATTGTTTGCGAGTTTTTCAACCACCTGTCCTGCTCCAGGCGTGATCTTTACTGGTATCAGCTCGTTTGAATCATCATACAGATTTTCAACATATCCTATAATTGGTTTATAAAATAAATCAGGATACAATCCCAGTATCAAAGTTAATGAAGCCAAAATCCCCATGGTTACTAAAACATACTTACTCGAATCACGTACATTTTTTAATGTTTCTGGTGTAATACCATAGAAAATTCTTTTGTACATCCACAATATGTAAGCAGAGGTCAATATAGTAGTGGTAATAGCCAAAGCAAATGATATGGCCTTGAGAGTGCTCCAGTCAACCACAGCATTCTGTAAAGCACCGTTAAAAAGGACCCATTCAGACATAAAACCACTTGTTATTGGTACACCAATGATTGTCAATCCACCAATCATTGCAAATACGGCAGTATATGGCATTTTTCCTCCCAGTCCACCTAATTTATCCATGTTTCTTGTTCCTGTTTGTAAGATAATTGAACCGGCCATCATAAATAACAGTCCTTTACCTAAAGCATGAGTGACATACATGAAGATTGCACCGCTAATACCTAGAACGCTCTCGGATCCTATACCAAAAAGTAGATACCCCATCGAACTAATGCTAGAGTAGGCCAAAACTCTTTTGATATCTTTTTGCATTAGAGACATGGCGCCACCGTAAATCATTGTTGCAACCCCCCAGATGGTTATGTAAATACTATAATCAGTATAATTTCCAGGACCTGACAATAGTTCAATCCAAATTCGTATAAGACCATATGCACCTATCCCAGTCATTGCTGATGATATCAGTACTGAAATGGGAGTTGGAGCATCTGTATAAGTATCCGGTAACCACACGTGGACAAGGAAGGCAGCAAGTTTTACACCAAATCCAATAATAAGAGCTGCTACAATGACAGCGATCCAAGCTTGTGGAATTTGAGATGCATTTGCCCTAACTGTATCATAATCAAATCCACCAGTGAGAAAACCCATCGCCATTAAGCCCAATAGTAAGATAACTGCACCGACGTGGGCCCAAAAGAAGAACATCAACGACGTTCTTTTTCTTTTTCCATATCCAAAAAAAGCAATCAAAAAGAAAGATGGAACTAACATCAGTTCAAAGAACACATAAAATTCAAACAAGTTGGTTGCCAAAACTGTACCAAGCATGCCCATCGCAAAAACAAGATAAAGAGAATAATACAAGCCCATTTGACTATTTAAGTAGGACTTTTGATCGGTCGATAAAACCAAAGAGGATAATGACTTCCCATCTTTATTAGAAAACAACTCGCTTTCAGCTTCATTCATTTCTAGACCAGAAGAATTCTTACCCTGTTCATGCTGAAGAAGAATTTTTCTTATCATATATGGTTTTGAATATATCACCACAATAGTTGATAACAGATAAATCGTAATAGCAAAAGGAATGCTCAAACCATCTAATTTTAACCCAAAATGACCCAATTGACTCCAATCAAAGACTTCTTGATATGATCCTCCAGAACCTAGGTCTATAGATGGAATAATCACCAGCGTAGTGGAGATAGCCAAAATCCCAAAAGTCAACCACGTTGTGACGTTTATTCCCTTTCGTTTTCCCAAAAAATATACTACCGGAGATAATATCAAGGGCATAAATGTTGCCACCATCAGATAAAAGGAAGAATCCACCATCTACATTCTCTTGCTCCGAATACCCCTACCTCAACGACATTAACTCCTTTTATATATTATACGGTTGAATATTCAAAAAAATACTTTTGAATAAATTTAATACTTAAAATTAATTCTTAAGGTTCTTATATTCAGTAATGTCTATGTCTTTATAGAATCTATAGGCTATAATTATGATTCCTAAACCCACAGCAACTTCAGCAGCAGATATTGCTATTGAGAAAAGCACAAAGACTTGGCCTTGAGGACTAGGCAGCATTCTCGAAAACGTAATAAGTGCGAGATTTACAGCGTTTGCGATTAACTCGATTGAGAATATTAGTCTTAGTGCATTTCTTTTTACAACTAATCCATAAATTCCTATAGACATAAGAATTACAGCTATATAAAGAAAATCAGTTGGTTGGTTCATTTCTTTCCTCTATATCCTCTCTGCGTGCCAAAGTCAAGGCACCTATTACCGCTGCTGCAAGTGTTAATGCCAACACTATCAATACCGGTGAATAGTAGGTCATTAATTCTTTCCCTATTGCCTGCACATCAAATACTGGAATAGTGTCATTAAATTTCAGTTGAGTCGCTGCCGAGTTTCCTAGTATGGATCCTGCTAAAACAAGAAAAGCCAATCCAAGTAAAATACCTGCAATTTTTCTTTTCCTCGTTTCTTTTTTTGTAACTGTATTAGGAGCCCGCACTAGCATCACTGTAAATATAATAAGAACTGCAACTGCACCTACGTATACAGCTATTTGAAACATTGCAACAAAAGGAGCATCCAAAATAATAAAGTAGCCTGCTATCCCAAGCATTGAAACTGCCAATGCTATACCTCCGTACAATAATTCCCGGCTTTCAAGAGACAAAATAGCGGATCCGATTGTAATAACAGATAAGCCTACAAATACACTATCAACCATGATACGCACCTCGGGATCCGATTTTTATTTCCACTTCACCGTCATACTTTGGCTTTACAGCCAACTGAGATGGCGTGTATATCAAATGAGATTTAGTAAAAGAAGACAACTCATAGTCATTTGTCATATATAAGGCATAAAAGGGGCACGCATCAACACATAAACCACAAAAGACACATTTTCCATAATCTATTTGAGGCATTATAGATTTTTTATTTTGCTTCCATTGCTCATCGACTTTTACCATAGTTATTGCTTCTGCTATACCTTCACAAGCTATAGCACAGAGCTGACATCCAGTACATTTGTCATGAAACAAAATATGTCTACCTCTAGTCCCTGCAATTCCAACTCCTTTTTTGGGGTCAAATTGGTATCCATCACCAACAAATTTCAGCTTTTCCTCCGGATAGCGTAATGTAAATCTTTTTAAAACTATATGCTTAGTCCCAGACTCCAGCGCTTTTATGAATCCTGTTGCAGTGTTCATCTTATCGAAATTACACCCTCCGGTCCAATAATTCCACCGTAAATCAACATTAATACTACAAACAGATTTATGAATGTTAAAACTATTAGCTTGTACCATCCTGTGTGAAGTAAAATATCAATTCTAATTCTTGGATTGATACCTCTAATAATTAACATTAGGAAGATGACCACAATTGTTTTGACCAAAAACCAGAATATGCTGTTTACTGTAATAGGATTGTATAGTCCATCTAAGGCTAACATTTGCAACAATGGTAAATTGGATTCATGAGCTCCTGGAATTAATTCTTGAGGAAATATTTGAGGTCCATACCATCCACCCAAAAAGAGAATCACAAACAATCCTGCAAGAGCATATAGTTTCAAATAGCTACCAAGCTGTATGAGTCCATATATCATCCCAGTAGTCTCAGTTAACCAGCCTGCAACTATTTCACTTTCAGCTTCTGGTAAATCGAATGGAATCCTTTCTAATTCAGCCAGAGAAGATATGAAAAATACAAACGCGTTAATCGGGAGTATAAAAATATTCCAGAAAATATTTTGTGATCTTGCAATATCGGAGAGATTAAGAGACGATGATAGAATAACAACTGGCAAGGCGGATAAGAAAAACGGTATCTCAAAGGCGATCAATTGGTGAAGGGCCCTTAACCCGCCTATGAATGGATATTTACTGTTACTAGCCCATGAAAATAATAATGCAATCAGCGGAAAAAAGCCTAGTATTGCAAACGCAGCTATTAACCCTACGTCAACATCAGCAACTACCCATCCCGAGGCTACTGGAATTAATGCAACTACCGCCGCGGCAGTAGATACGAACATTATTGGAGCTAACCAGAAAATGGGCTTATCAGCTCCCGAAGGTACTATAATCTCCTTTGTAAGAAGTTTTAGTCCATCTGCCAATAATTGGAAGATACCTTCAACTTTACCAGCATACAATGGTCCCACACGCAACTGCATTTTAGCCAGCAATTTTCGTTCGACAAATATTGTAACTGCTGCTATCAAAGCTGCGAATGCAAACCCTGGAAAAATTGCAGCTCTAAATATATCGGTATGAATAAAAAATTGAACTATAGGGAGTGTCCTGGACGGGTCAACCATCATTGAAAAGAAAAGATACGGTGTCAAGACTTGTCCGTCGACTATAGGCAATGGAACATAAAATAGCGAAAAAAAGATTATTGGAAGAATAAGTACGGTAAATAGCGCTAAAACTACCAAAACAAGCCAAACAATACTTGCTACGAAATTCCCGAATCTAAAATCTGGAGTCAGTGAACCCATTATCTGTCAGCCTCCACGGGCCAATAATTCAAAGACCAATATATGGCAGGCATATCACCCAATTTTGATCCAGTTAACAAGAAGGGTAAAGCAAGCAAATTCCTAAATGAACCTACCGATGCCTTTACCCTATAGGGTTTTGGCGTTCCATCGCTCACTACGTGATATCCCAGCGCACCTCGTCCTGATTCCACCCTCTTGTATGTTTCACCAGGAGAGCTTTTAATATTAAACTGTAATTTTTCTCTTACATCTCCTGACTCTGGCATCTTATCTAACAATTGTCTGATTATGTGACATGACTCACGCATGTCCAGTACAGGAACATAAGCTCTTGCAAAAGAATCGCATGTTTTCATGTATTGAACATTAAAATCAATCTCATTATAGACGTCATACGGTTCGACCTTCCTGACATCAAACGGTACTCCTGATGCCCTAAGAACAGATCCTGTTACCCCTAGTTTAATCGCATCTTCTTTGGTCAAAATTCCTACCCCCTCAGTTCTTTGTCTAACCAACGGATTGTTATAAAAAATATTGTCATATTCCTTAAGCCTTTTTTCAAAATAATTGACTTGGGCTAGACATTTTTCTTTAAAATTGTATGGAATATCATTTCGGACTCCACCAGGAATATTAAATGCATTAGTTACTCTTGCCCCACTTAATCGCTCTAATAAATCAATAAGTAATTCTCTATCTCCAGCAGGCCACATGAACATTGTTGAATGTCCTAAGAATATTCCATATATTGCTAGCCAATACAGTGTGTAGGAAAGCCTACTAAGCTCCGATGCAAGTGCTCTAATAAACTGACCTCTTCTAGGAACAGTGATACCCACAAGATCTTCCACAGCCAAACTGTACGCATAAGTGATGTTGCAGGAATCATGAATCACTGGGCGTTCTAAATGTGGTATATTTTGAAAGTGATTTCTATATTCACACATTTTTTCATGCCCCCTATGAACGTAACCGGGGTCAGGATCTACAAATACTATGTAGTCCCCATCAAGTTTAATAGTAAATCTGAAATGGCCGGATCCTGGGTGTTGTGGACCAACACTCAAAGTCATCAACCTATCATCGTCAGTTTCCTTTGTTATCTGAAGCGATAATCTCTTTGCCTCATCGATTTTTTCTTCTAGACTGGTCATTTCACGATCATCTCCCCTTTATACGGAAATCCTTTCTGAGTGGTGGCATATCTGCCCAATCTTCAGGCAAAATAAAGCGTTCGTTACGAGGATGTCCCAAAAAATACACACCCAGCATTTCATAGGTTTCACGTTCATGGTATTCTACACTTGGAAATATATTTATCAAGCTGTTTGATTTCGGATCGCTTCGATCTACTCTAGTTGACAACACTACAATGTAAGGATAATAATCGGTGTTACTGTAAGAACCTAAATGATAATTAATCTCTATTTGATTATCAGCAGGATAGTCAGTTCCTGAAGCTGATTCAGCATGATCAAATCCATGGTTATTTCTTAAATAGAGTGCTGTTTCTACAAGGTTTTCTGGACTCACCATTATTTTGGACCGGTTCTCTTTTTTATATACGAGTTTAACTTGTTCTCCAAAATTAGTAGTAATAGAATTGATGAGACTATTAGATAGTAAATTACTCTTTTCTTCCTTTACTTCCATTAAGTTCGTTTGATTATTCTGGGTTTTGTCTTTTTCCATTATTTAATTTTCGACCTTTTAATTTTTTCTTGCAACAACATAGTACCTTGAATCAAAGTTTCAGGTCTTGGAGGACAGCCTGGAACATACACATCTACCGGCACAATACTATCTATTCCCGGCAAAACATTGTATGAATCCAAATATAGTCCTCCTGTTATAGCACAAGCTCCCATAGCAATAACGTATTTTGGCTCGGGCATTTGATCATAAACCATCCTGAGTCTAGGTGCCATTTTCCTTGTTACGGTTCCTTGAACTACTATCAAATCGCACTGTCTCAATGAACCAAAAGCTTCCAGTATCCCAAATCGTTCAGCATCATAGCGTGGACTTGAAACGGCACCAAACTCTACACTACAACAAGCAGTTTCCAAGTGAACGGGCCATAGTGACCATACTCGGCCCCAATTAATTGCATAACCTAATGGTTCATCCAAAGCTTTGACCAAAACATCACCCAGCTTTGACACTAAAACATTAAAATTGGTAGGGTTAACGAGATCCTTTATCATACCTCTACACTTGATAAATAATTAGAATTCAAGTTATTAATATCTATTGGGTTCAACATTACTACCAAATTCCTTTTCTCCCTGCCAAAAATAATGCATACCCCATCGCAGCAAACATAACTCCCAAAAATCCTATCATCGGCAATGTCGCTTCTCTAGGTATCGAAAAAAAGGTAACACCCCATGCATATAGAAAAATAGACATTACATCAAATACGACAAACATTAAGATATATGAATAATACTGCATCATAAAATGAGATCGTCCTTCGCCTGAAGGTACCTGACCACATTCCATTGGAAGGAATTTTACCGGATTATACCTTCTTCTTGTCATCAATAACCGCGACAATACTATTGAAGGTACCCCTGCTAAAATCCCAAATCCAAATAAATATAATATTGGAAGAAATTGTGTAGCGGTTTCTCCTGCCAAATTAAATGTGGCTGACAATTTAAGATATTTATATCTTCTTATTTGATGCTCACAAAAAGAAACTATTTGTTTAGTACAAGATTAAACAATTGTTTAACCAAAAATCTAGGATGGTTAAGTGCTAATTTGGCCATTTTAGTGTAAGTAAAATCCGACTTTATAAAATCTAAAAATTCATCCATTGATAATTCTTTTATTATTTCAATTTCTTTGTCCCATTCTGAATCAGATAGACCGAGCCATCTTGATTGAACCTTTAATGCTGATTTTATTTTTTTTTCAAGGAGATTCTTGTTTGCTACTTCGTAAGGTCTTAAAGAATCTCTGGATGAATTGTGTGGCAAAGATTCAGCTCCTATCCTACCAGCCAAACGTCCAAACTCTATGGCGTATCTTATGCCTTCTAAAACCAGCGGATTTGCCTGACCTACAGTATCTCCAACCATTATCAAGCCATCAAAAACACTATTTAATCGCAATCCATCATTTGGAATCATACCGTAATGAAGCTCCAGAGGTTGAATTTTCCCAAGCCTATCTAGTGGAGGCAACCTACCTTTCATGATTTGGTTTAATTTAGATAAAGGATCAGTGTTTGAATTTGGTTTCCCTATGCCAACTCCAATCCTTAGGCGATTTTTAGACAAAGGAAAAACCCAAGCATAACCTGCCTCAGAATAAATCTGTCCTACCATTAGGCATAAAGTTTCGTTATCCACACTATCACAATAACATTCATATTCTGCACCTATACCATATCTCTTCCACGAACCAACGTATCCTAATTTCCGTGATACGAAACTGGTGAAGCCAGATGCATCTATTACTAATGTTGCTTCCACATCCATTGGTCCATTTGGTGAATTTACTTTCAAGAAGCTTGAATGTCCTTGTGGATTTTTCTTAACATCAATGACTTGACTTTTCACAAGTAGGGTACTACCTTCAGAGGCCGCTCTGGATGCTAAATATTGATAAGTCTTCCTGACATCAAGAACACAAGCGGAATAAAAAGTCCCAGAAATCATGATTTGATCAGTTGGAGAGACGAAGGAAAAATTCTTGATGGGATTATAGTATTCCCTTGTAATATCGAATTTTTCAATCTCCTTGATCCAAGTAACACCACTGGTCCTAACATTGTGACCAAATGAAGGATCCTTTTCAAACAGGACTACGTTTGCACCATGTTTAGATGCAGAGCATGCAGCTGATAATCCAGATGGTCCTCCTCCTACAATAGCTATATCATATTTCAATAACTAAATTACATAGTCACCCATGGGTATTATACATATTTCTCTGTTTTATGTTGTAATTCACGTGAAGATCCTATGGTGGCGCATAAATCGCTACAGTTTCACTACTCTTTGCGACATCACAACTATGTCGATCTATTAACTATACATTAGATCTCTTGCGTAATTAGCAGTGCTTAATCGTATCCTTTAATTATCGTCCATTATGTAACTAATAGATATTCATTATTCTGTAGTTTACCAATCCTGATACTATGCTTGATATTCTGTCATACTTTCTGAGCCTGTTTCTAAACACATCATTTATTATCCTGTACTATTTTATCCTGCAGATTTTGTATGTTCCACCACTACTATATCCTTCTTTTAGAATG
>JAKDMR010000313.1 GCA_030452275.1 Candidatus Nitrosocosmicus sp.
GGTAATAATTACTATAATGACAAGTATTATTAAAAAACAAGTATCTATTTTAGCTACAGTTGTGACTTTAGCTATTGCAATGACTTTTTCGCCACTAGGAATAAACTACAATACCCAAATGGCATTTGCAGGAGGACATCACCATGATGATGACGATGATGATGGAAACTCTGCCTCACAAATTATAGCACAAGTTCAACGCTCTATCCAGAATAGTCAAGTAGTATCAGGAGATGACACCGAAGATTCAGGCAATAATTTCAACTTCCAAAACCAAAAGAATTCGGGTAATAACGCAGCAGCTCAAGATTCCGATGATGACGGTAATGGCAACAGTGCATCACAAGCAATTGCTCAGTCTCAATCTTCAGAACAAAATAGTCAAGTAGTTTCTGGAGGCGATGCAGAAGACTCTGGTAACAACTTTAACTTCCAGAATCAAGAAAACTCTGGTAGTAATGCATTAGCTCAGCGATAAATCCGAAATATCCATTTTTTTATTTACTTTCACTTTTTTAATTTATTTCGTATGTTTTCTATCCATTTACCGAGATCCATTTTGGTTAATCTATACTATATACCAACGATGTAAGAAACTATTTAAAAAACATTCAGTTTAGGTCTATCACCATCGTCCATATATAACTTTTTTCCGTCTGTATAGATTCGTTTTTTCTCCCCAACTTTTAATCTACATTTTTTAACAAATTCCTTCGGAAGAGTAATTATCAGTGAGCATTATCCCAGATCTAGTACGTCAGATCATGACCATGTCGACCAAGATATCCTCTTCTTTCAATACGGATTTTACTAACATGAACTTCATTATATTGATATCAGGTGATACTAGTTAGTAACATTGGCAAACTCGCAAAAACCTTGATTCAGGAAAGTTTCAACTTAGATAGGAAGATGTATTTTCTTTTAATCATTAAACAAAATAAAAGAAGCTATCTCAAAATCCACGTAGCAGTGGATATAAAGACCAAAGAAATACTTGCTCTAGAGGTAACTGATGAGAGGATACATGATGGAAAAATGTTAAGGAAACTAGTCAACCATGTTTTGGATAGTTCTAACAGCGGAAGGTCACATAAGAAAAAAATGAAATCTGTTTTAGCAGATGGAGCATACGATTCGAATACAAATTTCCGATATCTAGAGGATAAAAAAATCAAACCGGGTATAAAGGTAAGAAAGAACTCTGTTGTTTCAAATAGAAATAACAAATTAAGGAACAAGGAAGCGATACGGCAATCAAAGGATCTACTGAAGTGGAAAAAGAAAAGGAAATACGGTCATAGATGGATGGCTGAAACAGCCTTTTCATCTATCAAAAGAATGTTTGGCGAACATACATCAGCCACCAGGTTTCAAAACATGGTAAAAGAGATGATGATAAAAGTATCACTGTATAACTTGTTTAGAAGAACATAATGTAACAAGCATAGAAGTGATTTAGGGATAGGTAATTATGCAACAAAGCAGAATTGAGTGTAAATAATGTTATAATAGTTAATTTAACAGCATAATATTGAAATAATTGAGGTAGTCTTTATTGAACTATCAAATCGACTATTTTTGATACAGCCAAATCATCTCCGTGTCTTGCAGTAATGGTTAAGGTATAGTTTCCTGGTGTAATGGTTTCTTTAGTTGGGTTAACCTCCAATGTCGTTTTAAATGGTAAAGATGGGTCCACCTGAGAACTGCTTGCATTTGATGTCGAGACTAAATCTCCAAATGATATACTATCTTTACTAAAATCACTAGTAAGATTAGTAAGCTTTCCTTCTTTAGATATAGACGATGTTACTGACATAGTAATATTTTTAAGTTCATTCATTCCTTGAGCATTAATACTTATATTACCATTATTACCACCTGTCGAATTCAGGATTTTGTTGGTGTTAACGATATTTTTACTTACAAAAATATCAATTGTATCACCAGAATTGTTTTTACTGTCAATGACCATCTTGTCTTTGGAAACTGATAATGAGATTGGAATTTGATTCAACTTTTCATTAGAAATAACACCTAATTTATTTTCTGTCCATTCCGTAAACCATATAGATCCATTATTGTCAAACACAAATCTAAGGGGATTAGAAGAATTAACCCATAAAGGATTTTCAGTTGGTATATAATACTCTACAAGTGTTTTATTTTTCGGATCGTACGATGCTATGGCATTTCCATAATGTTCATTAAACCAAATTTTTCCATCTCTATAGGTATTTACATACGGCAAGGTAGTCAAGTTACCTGAAGCAGAGGGATTTGATGTAGCATATTGCTTTATTTCACCTGTATTTGGATCTAGCGAGAAGAATAGATTTGCAATATGACTATTAGCCCAAAGTGTACCATTTTCATCTTCCGCTATACTGAAGGGAACACTGTGAGTATGGGTTACATCATGAATAGTTAAAGACTCTGCGGCTATATCGTATTCAATAATATGCCCTCCTACAGGAAAGATAGCAGTTGAAAACCATAATGACTCATTTGCGTTAGTAGGGATAGTGATGTTGGTGTTCGGATTAATATTGGTGAATCCAAAACTATTGGATATAGGTCCCATAGTCTGAAAATCGATTTCTCGGGACATATCCAATTCAGAAATACCTTCTGTGGTGTTGGTAATGACCTTTGAAGGTTCAATAAATCCAAGCCTATTTCCAAAAACTTGGGTAAACCACACGTTACCGGCAGAATCAAAAGCTATTGATAATGGGTATCCACCCTCTGCAAGTAATGTATAGTTTTCAAATTTTCCTTCTTTAGTAAAATATTTCCATATGGAATTGCTTAGTTCGTCAGTAAACCACAAGTCGCCATTTTTATCAAATTTCATTTCCCAAATCATGGAACCTAGATTTCTATTTTGTTCTGGCCAGTTAGGAATCTCTATTATCTTATCAAACTTTTGGGTTTCTGTGTTAAATACTAAAAGATTTCCCGATTTTCCAGAAGCTATCCAGATATTGTTATCCTTATCTACTGCTAACCCAACAGGTTGACTACATAAAATAGGTAATGTGAACTCGCTTACATAGGCAGTAGAATGCTCAATATTATCTCCGCAAAGCAATTGTTTATCTTCTTCTGACAGAGTTTCCAAGATTTCTGTATTGACAGTACTGGAGTTAAAGTATATATTATTATTACTTTTATTGGTTGCAAATTGCTCAATATCTGATAAAGATTCTAACTCAGAAGGGTTTGTGGTTGCGTATACAAGTATTGAATGAGTTATCGAGGTTAACAAATTACTATTTGTAGTGAAGTTATATAATCCAAGAATCATGATACTAGAAATAATAAAAATTTTTAGAATACTATACTTATTAAAAAGCATTGTTAAATTGAAGATGCCTTATGAAGTTAATATCTATTCCTGTACAACTATGGAATAACTAAAATTGAA